>CAZSLV010000111.1:0-5502 GCA_964607545.1 uncultured Gudongella sp.
ATTAAATTCAAAGTGCATAAGTCTGTCATTTTTATTGAATTATTTAGTATAAAACCATCTTGTAATAAATTACAATAACTTTCAGGCCCAATTAAATACTTAAATTCTATAGTTTGTAGAAACTTAATAACCTCATGATACGTAAATTCCTTTCTTGCATAAAATTTTATAGTAAGAGAATTTCTAATAAAGATTATTGATTGTATTTCTTCTTCTTTTGAATATTGGATGTAGATTTCTTTATATACATCTTCATCATTTACAAGCCCAAGTATATTAAAGTAATTTTCTAAAATATTTTCTTTTAGGATGGGTACTAGGTCCTGCCACTTGTCTTTTTCTAATTTTCTAATCACCTTATCACCTAATTCTTTATAATTAAATTTCTTAGTCAGACTTAGTTTTTCTCTTTTTATAGTGTCTTTTTGACTTACTAGTAGGGGGTTTTTCATCAATTTCATCTGATTTTTCTTCATCTTTTAAGGAAACCCACATAGCAGTTCCCCCACTCTTATCATTTTCTATTTGAATGAAATCCATTTTCTTAAGGAATTTAGAAAGTTTTGTGTCCCCATAATTTCTAACATCAAAATCTGGGTACCTTTTGGCTAGTCTATTTCCTATTTCCCCCATATTCATGCTTTGATTATTCCCATCTACCTCATTTAACATTTTCTTAACTGCTGATTTTATAACATTCAAATTTGTCATATTCTTTTCTATATCGTCATTACCGTTATTAGATTTTACAGGATTTAAGCCTTTGCTATCACTTTTAGAAGAGTCAGACTTATTGCTTAAGCCCATAGACTTTTCTTCCGAGGCTGCTAGTACATCTAAGTATTTAAATTGATTACAAGAGGCTATAAAGGGCTTAGGTGTCTTTTTCTCACCCATACCTATAACGGTCATACCCGATTCCCTTAACCTTGAAGATAACTTTGTAAAATCACTGTCACTTGAAACTATACAAAAACCATCAACATTTCCTGAATAGAGTATATCCATTGCATCAATTATCATTGCTGAGTCAGTAGCATTTTTACCTATCGTATACCCATATTGTTGGACAGGGGTTACTGAGTTTTCAAGTAAGACATCCTTCCAAGCAGCTGTATTTGGCTTAGTCCAATCACCATATATTCTCTTGTAAGTTGCTATCCCATAATTAGCAGTTTCATCTAATATGTATTTAATGTATTTCGACGAAACATTATCTGCATCTATTAATACTGCAAACCTTTTTTCATCCATTATTTACCTCCTCCTTTGTCATAATATGTTCTGCTATCCTAATCCCATCAAGGGCTGAAGACATTATTCCACCTGCATAGCCTGCCCCTTCTCCTATAGGGTAGATTCCTCTTATATTTGTTTGATAACTTGAGTCTCTCTTTATCCTAATTGGGGAAGATGACCTAGTTTCTACTCCTGTAAGTATAGCATCTTCGTCTGCAAAACCTTTTATTCTCTTATCAAATAAAAGTATAGCCTCTCTTAAGGTTTCAATAACATAGTCAGGCAGACAATTTGAAAGGTCTGTCATTTTCACACCTGGTAAATAAGAAGGCTTTATACTTCCTATTTCTTTTGACCCTTGACCCCTTAAAAAATCTCCAACTCTTTGAGCTGGGGCTTTATAATCCCTACCACCTTCTATAAAAGCAAGCCTTTCCCACTTTCGTTGAAATTCTATGCCTGCTAGGGGATCCTTGTCATTAAAGTCAACTGGGCTAACACCAACCAATAAGGCTGAATTTGCGTTTGTAAGATTTCTTTTATATTTACTCATGCCATTAGTTACAAGCATGCCTTCCTCTGAACCTGCTCCTACTACTTGACCTCCTGGACACATGCAGAATGAATAGGCAGATCTTCCGTTTTCAAAGTGGCTGGAAAGTTTATATTCAGCAGGCCTTAATTTAGAATCCATATAAGCTTTCCCGTATTGACTTTTATTGATTATTTCTTGAGGATGTTCTATCCTAACCCCAATGGAAAAACTTTTTTGTTCAATTTCTATGTTAATATCATGTAACATTTTAAAAGTATCTCTAGCACTATGACCTAAGGCTAGTATTAGCCTATCACAAGAAATTGTCTCATTATTATTAACAACCACACCATTAACCTTATTGTTAGATATCAAAATACTTGTTAATTTTTTACTAAAGAAAACTTCTCCTCCATTAGAAATAATTCTTCCTCTTAAATTTTTAACTACACCTCTTAATAAGTCTGTACCAATATGGGGCTTACTATAGTAAAGTATTTCTTTAGGGCCACCAGCTTCAACAAAATACTCTAGTATCTTCTTTGACTTTGGGTTATTTACCTGGGTCGTTAACTTCCCATCAGAAAATGTGCCAGCCCCTCCTTCACCAAATTGTACATTTGACTCAGTGTTTAGCTTACCAGTGTTCCAAAACTTCTCTACATCTAAGACTCTCTCTTCTACGGCCTTGCCTCGCTCAATTAATATAGGTTTAAATCCAAGTTCACTAAGGACAAGCCCGCAAAACAAGCCTGCTGGACCAGTCCCTACTATTATAGGTCTTTGTCCTTTTCGTTCTTTTTTATTGTATATTGTTTCTTCATCTTGTATTTTTTGTATCTTCAGTTTTCGGTTCTTCCTTAAAATTGCTTCGTCATCCTTTGTTTTTATATCTATGGAGTAGACTATAAGTACCTTGTCTTTATTTCTTGCATCTATTGATTTTTTACTAATCTCCCATTTTATTATATGATTTAAAGGAATCTTTAGCATTTTAGAAACTATAAGAGCTAGGTCACCCTCATCCTCTTTTAATGTCAGCTTAATTTCATTTATTCTTAGCACTTTACCACCTCTATCCTTTATTATACTATTCTACTATTAAATTATCTGTCTAGTCTATAGGGTAAATAATAAAAGGTCCAGTTTAAACCACCGAACCTTCTTTAATCTTATCATTAGATTTGACTATTACACTTATAATTCTTTGATCATTTATCTCATCTATTGTAAAGGTATACCCGTCCTCTTCTACTGGTGGATTTTCACCTTTAACTGGAATATAACCTAACTTATATATAATAAAGCCTCCCAAGGTATCATATTCTTCAGATTCTTCATCTATCTCGGTACCTATAGAATAATTCAATGTTTTTATAGATGTTGAACCCCTAACCCTATAAGTCATATCCCCTATTCTTCTTATTTCAGGGTCATCCTTGTCATATTCATCATCCATATCTCCCATTATTTCTTCAATCAAGTCTTCCATAGTAACAATACCAGAAAAACCCCCATACTCATCTATTAATATAGCAAAGTGCCTGCTCTTATCCTTTAAATCCATAAATAAATCATTTATATTTTTACGTTCTGGAACAAAGTAAGCTGGTCTTATAATATTCCTAATTACTACCTGGTCAAAGCCTTTCTTATAAGCCTCATATAGGTAATCTTTAATGTATAAAACCCCTATTATATTGTCTAGATAATCCTCGTAAACAGGTATCCTTGAATACCTAAGTTCTAGTAGCTCTTCTATATAATCTTCCATCTTATCATTTATATCTATCATAAAAACTTCAGTTCTTGCAGTCATTATTTCCTCAGCAAGTTTATCATCAAAGCTTATAACACTTTTTATCATCTCTCTTTCAACAGGGTTGATAAAGCCCTGTTCATGACCAACTTCTACCATAGAACCTATTTCTTCTAGGGTTATCCTAGCTTCCACATCCTCTGTACTAACTCCAATTAGCTTAATTACAGTATTAGTTGAAATTGAAAGAAAACTAACAAAGGGCTTCATAATCTTTGAAACTACTGAAATCGGCTTTACTGCAAACATGGCAAACTTTTCTGCATACCTTATAGCTATTCTCTTTGGAACTAGTTCTCCAAAAACCAGCATAATATATGATAAGAGTAAAGTTATACTTATAAAGGCAATGTTCTGGGCAAAGGGGATGCCTAGCTTTTCAAGTTTAGACCCCAATAGGGTTGATATGCTTACTGCCGCTGAAGCAGATGAGAAGAAGCCAGCAAAAGTGATACCTACTTGTATAGTAGATAAAAATCTAGATGGTTCTTTTAATATATGAACTAGCATTTGGGCCTTTTTGTTTCCTTCATCTGCCTTTGTTGTAAGTTTTAACCTATCTACAGAAACCATTGCCATTTCTGAGGCAGCAAAAAAAGCATTAACCATAGTCAATAAAAATATCAATATTAATTTTCCAGAGATATTTATAGAAGAATCCACCAAATCACTCCCCTTTTATAATATAAAATACCCACTATCTAAAATTTGGTAACAATTATATTAATTTGAAAGCTCAATTCCCTTTTCAAGGAGGAGTAAGGCATCTTTGCTTAATATAGGTTTACTATATAAGTAGCCTTGAACATAATTACAATTGTTTTCTAAAAGATACTTTTCTTGTTTCTTAGTTTCAACCCCTTCTGCTATTACATTTAAGCCTAACTTATGGCATAAAGATATTATATCTGCTGTGATTAGGTTATTATCTCCCACATAGTTTATCCTATCAATAAAGGACTTATCTATCTTTACAGTATCAATATTGATTTGGTTAAGCCTTGAAAGTGATGAATATCCAGTTCCAAAATCATCCACAGCTATTGTTATGCCTACCTTTCTTAATTCGTTTAAAATTTTATTTATATCAAAAAAATCTTTAAGTATTATTGATTCAGTTATTTCTAACTCAACATTTTTGGGATTGATCCTAGCGTGCTTTATATGGTTTAATAAGGTAGCTCTAAAGTCTTCATGCAAGAGTTGTAATCCAGATATATTTATACATATTTTCAAATTCTTATAGCCGCTAGTTTCTAATTTTTTTGTAAATACTAAAGCTTCCTTTAAAATCCACTCGCCCAAGGGGACTATTAAGTTTCTTTTCTCAGCAATTTCAATGAATTCAATTGGAGAAATATTCCCTAGTGAATCTGACCTAAGCCTTGCTAGTACTTCAAATCCGCAAATTTCTCCTGTAATTAAATTAATTTGTGGTTGGTAGACCAAATATAAGTTCTCATTGTCTTTTTCTAATAGGGCATTTATTATATTTGATTCAATTATTTCTTCCCTGTTAATTTTATCAACCATTATTTCACTAAAGTAAGCATGCCTTGTATCTGATACTTCATCTACATAGCTTAGGGCAATTGTTGCATCCCTTATAAGTTCATCCACTGTAATATACCCACTTATATTTTCAATGACCCCTACATTAACTGTTAGGGTCTTTTTAAAACCTTGGAGGGTAAACTCGGTTTCTAATTCATTAGTTATATTCCTTATAATAAAATCAAGATTTTCTTTAGACTTATAATCATTTGCTAAAATTATAAACCTATCTGAGTTAAACCTAAATATCATGAAGTCATCAATAAATTTATTAGCTAGCTTTTTAGAAATATGTTTTAATATCCTATCCCCATATTCATATCCATATGTCATATTAATATCTTTAAACTTATTT
>CAZSLV010000112.1:0-5469 GCA_964607545.1 uncultured Gudongella sp.
GCAATTTGCTTGGGCCCCCTGTGTCCATTTGACACTATATGGATTTCATCTATTTTATCGTCCTCACTGAATACAATTTTACTAGAGACAACGGCATTAATTTTTTTCAAATTATTTTCTATGAGCTTGTAATCCATATTATCCCTCACATTTATATGTATTTGATGATAATCACCATAAATAAATAATAGCACTTATCATCCCACTAATCAACTAAAATCAGGTGATTAGTCAAACAAAGTGCCATATTCTTTGAATTTACAAACAATTCTTCCAAGTAATTTCCTATTCTGTCGATTCTCTCTTAAAAATGGTGTATTTTACAATTTTTCTACTTTGATTTTTTCCTGTCTTTACTACCCTTATTAACATATTTACTGCTTCTTCTCCTAACTTATCAGCATGGACATCTACTGAAGTTATGGGTACTCTAGACTGCCTAGATAAGAGGCTATTGTTAAAGCCTGCTATGGCTATATCTTTTGGGATTTTATGGCCTGAATCACTAAGGGCATTGGCAGCCCCATAGGCTATAACATCATCAAGAGTTATTACTGCATCATAGGACTTATTTGATTCTATTAGGGCCTTGCCGTACTTATAGCCGGTTTCTTCATTAAACTCTCCCTTAAATATATCCCCCTTATCCTCTAGGATATGACTTTCCTTTAATGCTTTTAAATAACCACTTATTCTTTTTTTAGTAACTGTTAAGTTATCATCCCCTGCTATAAGGGCAATTTTCTTATAACCCTTATCTACCATATACTTGGTTAGTTCATAGGATGCCCTTTCGTTGTCATTATCAACATAGTTTATATCATCTTCTTCATAGGCAGGAGACCCTATAACTGAGTAGGGAAAGTCAATTTCCTTTAAGTATTTAATGGTCTCATCCCCAATTTCCCTAGTCATTAGTAGTATTCCATCTACCTTTGAAGAATTTATAAGGGCCCTTACTACATTTACTTCATTTTCCTTTTCACTTTGGCTCCTTAGTAGGATATCGTAGCCTTCCCTTGTAGCTCCTTTTAAAATCCCGCTTAGGGCTTGGGGAAAGAAGGGATTTAAGAGGACTTCCCCAGGCCTATTGGGCATAATAACTCCCAAGGTATAGGCTGTGTTACTTGCTAGAGACCTTGCTATGGCATTTGGGTGGTAGCCTAGGCTTACCATATGGGACTTTACTCTCTCTGTGGTTTCCTTGCTAATCCTTGTTGAACCAGAAATTACCCTTGAAACAGTAGATGGGGATACACTTGCAGCTTTTGCAACATCTTTTATTGTAGCCTTTCTTTCTTTCTTCATAAAATACTGCCTCCAAGCCTAATTTATCCTCTTTGTGCTTTCTAAATCAAAATAATGAATTGCATTTATATCAAATCCAAAGGTATGGTCTTCCCCCTCATTGTATTCGTAGTGGCCTGGGGCTGATATAACTATATCTGTCCCATCCTTTAACTTTGCAAAAAGGGTTTTTTCCTTACCCAACATTTCTACTACCTCTATATTTGCCTTAAAGAAATCTCCAAACTTTCCTCCGCTTTCAAACCTTTCTGGCCTGATCCCTACTGCTATTTCCTTGCCCTCATAGGATTTTAAAAGTTCTTGGTCATCCTTAGAAGGGGTTAGGGATATCTCCCCGCTTGGTGTTTTAAACTTACCATCCTTATATAGACCACTTATTATATTCATAGTAGGGGACCCTATAAACTTAGCAACAAAGATATTTTCTGGCCTATTGTAAAAGTCTTCTGGCCTTCCTACCTGTTGGATTTCTCCATTGTCTAAGAGGATGATCTTTGTAGCCATTGTCATGGCTTCTGTTTGGTCATGGGTTACATAAATTGTAGTTGTACCTAGGTTCTTGTGTAGCTTAACTAGTTCTACCCTCATATGTTCCCTTAATTTAGCATCTAGGTTTGAAAGGGGTTCATCCATTAAAAAGACCTTTGGGTTTCTAACTATGGCCCTGCCTAGGGCAACCCTTTGCCTTTGGCCTCCTGAAATATCAGCAGGTTTAGCATGAAGGTTGTTTTCAATTTGTAAGAGTTTTGCAGCTTCAAGGACCCTTTCATCAATAACTGACTTTCTTTCCTTTCTCATAACTAGAGAAAAGGCCATATTATCATATACACTCATATGGGGATAGAGGGCATAGGATTGAAAGACCATGGCAATGTCTCTGTCTTTTGAAGGTATGGTATTTACCCTCCTATCATCAAAGTAAAGGTCCCCTTCAGTAATTGAGTTTAAACCTGCTATCATCCTTAAGAGGGTAGTCTTTCCACAACCAGAAGGCCCAAGTATTACACAAAAGTCCTTATCATCAATGGTTAAGTCAATATTTCTTAGGGTAAATTCTTCCCTACCCTCATATTTTTTCCCAATATTATCTAAAATTACTTTCACGTAAATTCCCTCCTATCCCTTAACCGAGCCACTTGTAAGGCCCGATACTAGTTGTTTTTGTAGTAGTATAAATAAAATTACTATTGGTATGGCTGTGAGTAAGCCCCCTGCAGCAAAGGCTGGTTGGTTCATTGTTCTAAAGTCACTTATTAGGGTAAATAAGCCTGCGGCTAGGGTGTAGCTTTCTGGGTTTGTTAATAGGACCTTGGCTAGCAAGTAATCCATAAAGGGCCCTATAAAGGACCAAAGGGCAATTATAGTTAACATAGGCCTTGCTATAGGCATAATAATTAGCCTGTAAACATCGATATCTGAACACCCATCTATCTTAGCAGCATCATCTAGTTCAGTTGACACTGAGTCAATATAGCCCTTTAGGATAAAGGTATTTGATGCTATCCCCCCTCCTGTGTAGATAAGGATTAACATCATTTGCCTGCTAAAGGCTGGGATGATTGATGAAAGGATAGAGTGCATGGTGAAAAATGCTGTTATCCCTGCAAATATGGGTATGGTTTGTATAAGCATTATAGCCATAAGGGAGGACTTTCTCCCCTTAAACCTATACCTTGAATAGGCATAACCTGTAAAGGATACTACAATTAAGGTTAAGATAGCAGTTGTACCTGCTATAAAGAGGGTATTCTTAACCCATGTTAAATAAAGGGTTTCATTAAATAGATAGTCAAAGTGCCTTAGGGAAAACTCAAAGTTTGTACTTGCCATAATGTATTGTTGCTGTCTTCCATTAAAGGCTGATATTAACATTTGATAAAGTGGCCATATTATGGCTATAACCCAAGCAAATAATATGACATAGGAAAATACTATGCCCACTATGCTAACAAAGGTTAAAGGGGGCTTATCTGATAAATACAAAGCCTTATTTTTATTTTTACCTAGTCTTTTTTTATCAGCCATTATAATCTTCCCTCCTTAAAGCCCTTAGAGTTTCTAAATCCTAAAAATGCAAAAAACATAAGTCCCAGGGAGATAAATATTGTTATAGCAGCAGCTATGGCCTGGTACTGGTTAACCATTACAAGTTTGTATATATAGGATATCAAAAGGTCTGAAGACCCTGCCAAGTTCCCATACCTTTGAGGGTCAAAGGGACCACCCCCATTAAATAAAAATATTACTGAAAAGTTATTAAAGTTAAAGGTGTACTGGGTTACCAGTAGGGGGGCTATTTGAAAAAGTACTAGGGGGATGGTAATCTTTTTTAGCTTTTCAAATGACGATGCCCCATCTATATCTGCAGCCTCATATAAGTCTCCTGGAATTGCTTGTAAGACCCCCGTTGTTAGTAAGAATACATAGGCAGACCCCAGCCAACCCTGCATAAGGATAAGGGCGCTGCGAGTCATAAGGGGGTTGTTTTTTATTTCAATCCTTTGGTTTAGGACTTTTGATAATAGTACTGTGATAACACCATCTGGGGCTGTCATTATAGAAAAAAACATTATAGTTATAAAGGCAGGAACTGCCCAGGGGAGGATATAGATAGTTCTAAAGAATTTCTTCCCCCTTATTCTTTCATTGTTTACTATTAAAGCTAAAAAGAAGCCTATTAAAATTGCCAGGGAGGTTGCAAGGAGGGTCCAAACTATGGTCCAGACAAATATTAGCCAAAAGACGCTACCTGCCAGGCCCTCTCCTAGGGCTATTAACTTGTAGTTTGTAATCCCTATCCAATCAAACTTTGATTGGTTTTTTGGGTCCATGTTGGTAAAGGACAGTAAAAATGTTGTAATAACAGGGACTAGGACTATAAAGACAACTATGATAGCAGCTGGGAGGGAGGCTATATAGGGAAAGCCCTTTAAGCTTACAGCCCTCTTTGTTTCAAACCAATTTGCTGGCCTTATCCCCTTAATCATGGCAAGTTCAGTCTTTTTTACATCATTAAAGGAAATTATAAATAAACCTAGGCCTATTAGTAGTAATAGGATTGCAACTACCCCCTCTATCATAAAGATTAAGGACTTGTGAATCTTAGCCCCACCCTGGGCAAGGCTAATTAGGCCTGCTATTCCTTGACCTTGGTAGTTGCCAAAACCTAGGGCATAGGGGATGGCTATAAGGTAGATAAATAAGGAAGCTAGGAAAAACAAGATAGCTTTCTTATACTGCTTGTTTAAAAGTTGGCCAAGTCCTGGTAGGAGGAGGGTTAAATATGAAATAAAGGGTTTTTTCCTAGCTACTTCAATAGGGGTTTTTCTTCTAATATCTGATATATCCCCATTTAAAACTTTAAGCTTTTGCTTAAGGCCCTTTCTTATTTTAAAGGTCATGGACCTTTTAAAGTCTCTTTTTTCTAGGCTAGGAAGCTTTTGTTTTTTCATTTTTATCCTGGTTTTCATTTCTCTTTTTACTTCTTTTATCCCCTTTAGCCTAGCCTTCTTTGAGATAGACCCTTCCTTTTCTCTCTTTTTTATTCTTATTATTTCAAGTTTTGACTCTTCTTTTAATTTTTCCTTAAATTCTTTTAGTTCCTTCTTTTCTTTTTTTTCAAGCTTTGGGTCAATATTTTTCCTATTTAAAAGACCTTCTTCTAAGCGTCTATTGTTTTCTAGTATAAAGTCAATTATATGGGCTAGGTCTTTTGTATAAACCATACTCTTATTATATTTAAGTTCTGCATCATAGGTCAAGTCTGTGTAGTCCTTGTAAAATTCCTTTAATTTTTCATAATAAAATAAGTCTATTTTAAGATTTTTTAGTTGATTTGAATCATCACCTGTAAGAGAATTCTTATAAGCTAGCTTTTCCTTCTTTAATTTTTTTAAAAATTCCCTTTCTGCCCCTTCATATTCCTTAAGTTCAATGATATAGGGGTTAGAATCTTTTTTTCTAATTAATCCTTTTAAGTCTGCCTTTAAAGTTTCCTTTTCTTCCTTATCCTTTGATAGTTCAATCCTGCCTTCAAGTTTTGCTAGGTCTAAAATATACTTGTTTTTCCTATCGTACTTATTTCCTATCTTATCTTCTAGAAAAATACTATACCTATCCATTTATTAGCTACCCTCCTTTAAGTCCCTATTTGAAATCCCT
>CAZSLV010000113.1:0-5352 GCA_964607545.1 uncultured Gudongella sp.
GTGGATTTTTGATAGGAAAAAGTATATTATATATATAGAACAAGTGTTCAGAAAGAAGGGTGAATATGAACAAATTTAAAATTGAATCAACATATAAATTAACAGGTGACCAACCTAAGGCTGTAGATAAAATAGTCGAGGGTTTAAATAAGGGAATGAAAGACCAAGTATTGTTAGGAGTAACAGGATCTGGTAAGACCTTTACCATGGCAAATGTAATAGAAAGGGTTCAAAGACCAACCTTGGTTATAGCCCACAATAAGACTCTAGCCTACCAACTAGCTAGTGAGTTTAAGGAGTTCTTTCCTAACAGCGCTGTAGAATACTTTGTAAGTTACTACGATTATTACCAACCAGAGGCCTATGTACCTCACACTGACACTTATATAGAGAAAGATTCTTCTATTAACGATGAAATAGATAAGTTAAGGCACTCTGCAACTATGGCCTTGTTTGAAAGAAGGGATGTAATTATAGTAGCTTCTGTATCTTGTATTTATGGTTTGGGGGACCCTATAGACTATGAAAACCTAGTAGTTTCTCTTAGGCCAGGTATGGAAAAAGATAGGGATGAAGTAATGAGAAAGTTAATAGACATCCAATATATGAGAAATGACATTAACTTTGTCAGGGGTACATTTAGGGTAAGGGGGAATGTCCTTGAAATATTTCCAGCTTCTTCAGGAGAAAACACCCTAAGAGTAGAATTTTTTGGAGATGAAATAGATAGGATTACAGAAGTTAAACACTTAACAGGTGAGATTGTAGGCTATAGAAACCATGTTTCTATATTTCCTGCTTCCCACTTTGCAACAACCAATGAAAAAGTTGAAAGAGCAGTCTTAAAAATAGAAGCAGAACTTGAGGAGAGACTAAAGGAACTAAGGGATAAGGATAAACTTGTTGAAGCCCAAAGACTTGAACAAAGGACAAGGTATGACTTGGAAATGCTTAGAGAAATGGGCTTTTGCTCAGGCATTGAAAATTATTCTAGACACTTAAGTAATAGGCCACCAGGATCCAGGCCCTATACCTTGATTGATTATTTTCCAGATGATTTTTTAGTAATTATTGATGAATCCCATGTTTCCATACCACAAATAAGAGGGATGTATTTGGGAGATAGGTCTAGAAAAACTACCCTAGTTGAATATGGCTTTAGACTACCATCTGCCTTAGACAATAGACCCCTACAATTTGATGAATTCCAAGGTATGGTTAACCAAGTCTTATATACATCAGCAACCCCTGGACCCTATGAATTAGAAAGGGCCTCTCAGGTAGTTGAACAAATCATCAGACCAACAGGTCTTTTAGATCCAATTATTGAAATAAGACCAACGAAAAATCAAATAGATGATTTATTAAATGAAATTAGGATAGTAATTGCAAGAGACGAAAGAGTTCTAGTAACTACCCTTACAAAAAGGATGTCTGAAGACTTAACAGATTATTTAAAAGAAGTGGGCATAAAGGTTGCCTACCTCCATTCTGATATAGATACAATTGAGAGAATGGAGATACTCAGAGACTTAAGATTAGGTAAGCACGATGTTTTAGTTGGAATAAACCTCTTAAGAGAGGGCTTAGACCTACCAGAAGTATCCCTTGTTGCCATATTAGATGCAGATAAGGAAGGGTTTTTAAGGAGCGAAACTGCCCTTGTTCAAACCTTTGGAAGGGCGGCAAGGAATATATTGGGTAAGGTAGTTCTTTATGCGGATAAGATGACTGGTTCTATGCAAAGGGCTATTGATGAAACTTATAGGCGTAGGGGTATACAAGAAGAATATAATACTAAGTACAATATTACACCAAAGACTATTGTAAAAGATGTAAGAAATATAATAGAAGCAACCCTTGTAGCAGAAGGGGTAGTTGATTATGATGATGATGTTTCAAATGAAGAATTAGAAGCTATAATAATTGGGATGGAAGCAGCCATGCTAAAAGCAGCAGAGACCCTAGACTTTGAAAAAGCTGCAGAATTAAGAGACAAGATTATACAAATTAAAAGGAAGATAAAAAACTAGAGGTGAAAAAATGACAAAGAATATGATAAGAGTTAGGGGCGCTAAAAAGCATAACCTAAAGGATATAGATATAGACATCCCAAGAGATAAGTTCACAGTTGTAACAGGTTTAAGTGGGTCAGGGAAGTCATCCCTTGCCTTTGATACTATATATGCAGAAGGGCAAAGAAGGTATGTGGAGTCTCTATCAAGCTATGCAAGACAATTTTTGGGACAAATGGAAAAACCAGATGTAGACTATATAGATGGCCTATCTCCTGCCATATCAATAGACCAAAAAACTACATCAAGAAATCCTAGGTCAACTGTTGGTACGGTAACTGAGGTTTATGATTATTTAAGGATTTTATTTGCTCGAGTTGGGACCCCCTACTGCTATAAGTGTGGAAAGGAGATTACAAGCCAAACTATAGACCAAATGGTAGATAGGGTCTTGCAATTGCCAGAAAGGACAAAATTGCAAATACTAGCCCCTGTGATTAGGGGTAAAAAGGGTGAGCATAAAAAAATCATAGAATCCATAAAAAAAGATGGCTTTGTAAGAATAATACTTGATGGAGAAATGCTTGAATTAGACAATGAAATTGAAATGGATAAAAATAAAAGTCACAATTTAGAAGTAGTTGTTGATAGGATTATAATAAGAGATGGGATTGAAGCTAGGCTAGCAGACTCTATAGAAACAGCCTTAAAGTTGGGGGATGGCTTAGTAGTAGTTGATGTTATAGATAAGGAAAGGTTGACTTTTAGTCAAAAGCTATCATGTCCTGACTGTGGGGTATCCATAGATGAAATGTCTCCTAGGATGTTCTCATTTAACAGCCCCTTTGGCATGTGCGAAACTTGTAATGGCTTGGGTTTTCATTTAGAAATTGACCCTGAACTTGTTATACCAAATAAAAATTTAAGCATTAGCCAAGGTGCCATAGCACCCTATGGTCATACTGCAACAAATTCTTACTATAACCAAATATTTAAAACAATAGGTGAGCATTACAATTTTACCATGGACCAACCCATATCAGAAGCACCCAAGGGTTTTCTAGATGAATTATTATATGGGACTAAGAGAAAGATAGAATTTAATTTTTTAAGCCATTTTGACGATGCTGGTCAAAGGCAATATAGCGGTAAGTTTGAAGGGGTTGTACCTAACTTGCAAAGAAGGTATAAGGAAACCCACTCGGATTATATGAGGAATAAGATAGAAGATTATATGACAGAGACCCCCTGTTCAACTTGTAAAGGGGACAGGCTTAAAAAAGAAGTTTTAGCTATAAAAGTTAATGGTTTAAATATAGCCCAGGTAACAGATATGCCAGTTGTTAAGGCATTTGATTTTTTTGAAAAACTTGAATTAAGCGAAAAAGAAAAGATTATAGCCCATCAAATCTTAGAGGAAATAAATAAAAGATTGCTCTTTTTATCAAATGTAGGCTTAGATTATTTAACCCTTTCTAGGATGGCAGGTACCTTATCTGGGGGAGAAGCCCAAAGGATAAGACTAGCCACTCAAATTGGATCTGCCCTGGTAGGGGTTATTTACGTCTTAGACGAGCCTAGCATTGGTCTTCATCAAAGGGATAACGCTAAGCTTTTAAAGGCCCTCAGGGACCTAACAAGCCTTGGCAACACCCTTATAGTAGTTGAACATGATGAAGAAACCATGATTGAGGCAGATAATATAATAGATATTGGGCCTGGAGCAGGAATTCATGGGGGTTATGTTGTAGCCCAAGGCAGCTTAAATGATATTATAGAAACAAAAGAGTCAATTACAGGTAAGTACCTATCAGGAGAATTAAAGATTGAAATTCCAAAAAAGAGAAAACCAACGAATGGGAAGTGGATAGAAATCAAGGGAGCTAGAGAAAATAACTTAAAGGGGATTGATGTAAAGATTCCCCTTGGGCTAATGACCTGTGTAACAGGAGTTTCTGGTTCTGGTAAAAGTTCCCTAATAAACCATGTCTTATATAAGGCCCTAGCCCATAGCTTAAATGGGGCAAGGATAAGACCAGGCGCTTATGATGATATTAAGGGTATGGACTATTTGGATAAGGTTATAGAAATAGATCAAAAGCCCATAGGTAGGACTCCTAGGTCAAACCCTGCAACCTATACTGGTTTGTTTGACCCTATAAGGGATGTCTTTGCCATGACTAACGAAGCTAAGATGAGAGGTTATAAAAAGGGTAGGTTTAGCTTTAATGTCAAGGGTGGCAGGTGTGAGGCTTGTAGTGGTGATGGGATAATAAAGGTTGAGATGCACTTTTTACCTGATGTTTATGTACCTTGTGAAGTATGTAAGGGAAAAAGGTATAACAGGGAAACCCTTCAAGTTAAGTATAAGGGTAAGACTATATCCGATGTATTGGATATGACGGTTGAAGAAGGCTTAGAGTTTTTCAAAAATATACCTAAAATAAATAAAAAACTTCAAACCTTATTTGATGTAGGCCTAGGCTATATAAAAATAGGCCAACCCTCAACCCAGCTTTCTGGTGGGGAAGCCCAAAGGGTAAAGCTGGCTACGGAACTTTCTAAAAGGGCAACAGGTAAGACTGTCTATATACTAGATGAGCCAACTACAGGACTACACTCAGCTGATATTCATAAGCTTATTGATGTTTTAAACCAACTAGTAGAAGGTGACAACACAGTAATAGTCATAGAACATAATTTAGATGTCATAAAAACAGCAGATTATATTATCGACCTAGGACCAGAAGGTGGAGATGGGGGAGGCTATTTAGTAGCTGAAGGGACTCCAGAAGAGGTAAGCAAGGTAAAAGAATCTTATACAGGGGAATATATAAAGGGGATTTTAAAAGCTAGAAAGGAAGGCTAGTAATGTGTGGTAGGTATTCACTTGATGCAGATATAGATGAACTAATTAATAGGTATAAGGCCATTATATTAGAAAGGGAAACTTACAATAAAAAAGAAGTTTTTCCAACCGATACCCAACCTCTTATTATAAACAACAAAGATGGGGTAAATGAAATAAAATTTGCAAAATGGGGACTCTCTCCCTCTTTTGCAAAACAAGTAATTATCAATGCAAGGGCAGAAACAATAGATAAAAAGCCACTTTTTAGAAAGGCTTTTTTATATAATAGGTGCCTAATTCCAGTTACCAGCTTTTTTGAATGGGAAAAGCTAGGAGTTAAGAAAATCAAAAGAAAAATTTCTATAGAAAATGAAGAAATATTTTCCCTAGGAGGTATAATTGACCAATTTGGGGCCTATAGTATAATAACCACAAGAGCAAATGAAGACATGGAGAAAATACATGATAGAATGCCTCTTATAATAA
>CAZSLV010000114.1:0-5207 GCA_964607545.1 uncultured Gudongella sp.
GCTATTAATGATGAAACCTCAGCTGGAGGTACATCTGGTAAGAAGTCTAATTCTCCACTTTGGTATGCTTGATAAGCTGTTGATGCCTCATCTATGAATTTTCCTTCGATTCTGTCAATTTTAACTTCTGCTGCATTCCAGTACTCTGGATTTTTAACAAGAGTTAAACCGCCACCAATTGTGTAGTTTGTTAGCATGAAAGGTCCATTTGATACTACTTTAGCAGGATCCTTAGCCCATGCTCCATCAGGTCCAGCTTCTACAGCTGATTGCTTGGTTGGCATGAAGTGATAGAATGAAAGTAAACTAACGATATAGTCAGTTGGTGTTTCAAGCTTAACTTCAAGTGTGTAATCATCTAGTGCCTTTACTCCTACTTCATCAAGTGATGCTCCATTAACAGCATCAAATGCTCCTACGATATTTGTATATTCCCAAATCCATGCATACTCAGATGCTGTTGCTGGGTCCATTCCTCTTTTCCAAGAGTAAACAAAATCGTTAGCTGTAAGAGGAGATCCATCTGACCAGTTAGATTCTCTTAAGTTGAAAGTTACAGTTAAACCATCTTCTGAGATATCCCAAAATTCAGCAATACCTGGATATACGGTACCACTTTTTTCTCTTGTTAATCCCTCGAACGTTTGGTTGATAACGTCTCCACCATCACTTGCACCGTTAAGTACAGGGTCAATAGTTTTTGGATCTGCTCCTACGTTCCAGTTAAATACAACTTCTGTTGCTGGTTCTGGAGTTTCGCCAGGTGTTTCTGCTCCTGGATCAACTGCTGGCTCTTCGGCTGGTTGGCTACATCCTGCTAATACTGATGTAAACATTATTAATACCAAGAAAAGCGCTAATAATCTTTTATTCATCTTTTCCCCTCCTCGTTGATTTTAAAATCATTTATTTAAACTAGGTTATCCTAGAATAAACCATATAAGGTTCATACTTTTACTGCAATATACTATATTATACCACATAATCTCTATTTGACAAGATGACATGCTACAAAGTGGCCTGGTTCAACCTCTCTAAGCTCTGGAGTTACCTCTGTGCATATATCCATCTTATACCTACACCTTGATGAGAACCTACATCCAACAGGTGGATTTATAGGACTTTTTACATCACCTTGCAAGATAATTCTCTTGCTTATGGAATGGTGTCTTGGGTCTGGAACAGGTATAGCTGATAAAAGCGCTTGAGTGTATGGATGAAGTGGATTTTTATATAGTTCAGCACTTGTTGTAATCTCCATCATCTTACCAAGATACATTACCCCTATCCTATCTGAAATATGCTTTACCATAGACAAGTCATGGGCTATAAAAAGGTAAGTTAGTCCCATCTCATTTTGTAAGTCTTCTAACATGTTAACTACTTGGGCTTGGATGGACACATCAAGGGCTGATATAGGCTCATCACAAACTACAAGGTCTGGTTCAACTGCCAAGGACCTAGCTATTCCTATACGCTGTCTTTGTCCACCAGAAAACTCATGTGGGTACCTGCTAGCATGCTCTCTTTTAAGGCCTACTGTTGTTAAAAGATTATATATTTTTTCTAGCTTTTCATCACCTGTATAAAGCTTATGAGTTTCAATTCCTTCCCCAATTATCTCTGCAATTGTTAGCCTAGTGTTTAGTGATGCATAGGGGTCTTGGAAGATCATTTGAAGTCTTTTTCTATACTTCATCATTTCTTTTTGAGATATCTTTGTTATATCTTCTCCATCATAAATTATATTTCCATCTGTAGGGTCATATAGCCTTACTATACACCTACCTAAAGTTGACTTTCCACATCCAGATTCACCTACAAGGCCAAAAGTTTCTCCCTTATAAATATCAAATGATACATCATCAACTGCTGTAAGAAAGGCTTGTTCTTTTTTAAAGAATCCAGTGCTTACATCAAAATATTTTTTAAGATTTTTTAATTCGAGAAGTGGCTTTCTTTCTTCCACTATAAAGCCCCCTTTCTATATCCTTCAACTTCTGGCGCATTTTGATCTAAGAGCCAACAAGCTGATGTATGTTCTTCCCCAACTTTAAACATTGGAGGCATTTCTTCTGTACATATTTGCATAGTATGAGGACACCTTGGTGAAAATGGGCATCCTGCAGGTGGAGCTAACAAGTCTGGGGGAGACCCAGCAATTGGGTTTAGTCTTCCCTTTTGTTCAACATCCATTCTAGGAACAGACTTTAAAAGTCCCCTTGTGTATGGGTGTTGTGGACTTTCAAAAATATCCAAGACAGAGCCCTTTTCCATTGGCATACCACCATACATAACTATAAGGTCCTTGCAAGTTTCTGCAATTACACCCAAGTCATGGGTTATAAGTATTATTGCTGTATCTAGTTTTGTAGAAATATCCCTCATTATATCAAGTATTTGAGCTTGTATAGTAACATCTAGGGCTGTTGTTGGTTCATCTGCTATAAGAAGCTTTGGATTACAAGAAAGGGCAGTTGCAATCATTACCCTTTGTCTCATCCCACCTGAAAATTCGTGAGGATAAGACTTTATCCTCCCTCTTGGTTCTGGAATTCCAACAAGTTCTAGCATTTCTACAGCCTTTTCTATAGCATCTTTACGGTTTAACTTTTGATGCCTTCTTATTACTTCAACCATTTGGTCTCTTATCCTAAATACAGGGTTTAAAGAAGTCATTGGATCTTGGAAGATCATTGCTATATCATTACCCCTGATATTTGACATCTTAGAATCGCTATAAGTTGTAATATCTTCTCCATTAAATATAATTTGGCCTTCTTTTATTTTACCTGGATGGTCAATTAGTCTTATTATAGAAAGGGCAGTAACGCTTTTTCCGCTACCTGACTCCCCTACTATGCCTAATACATCCCCTCTTTTAAGCTTAAAGTCTACTCCCCTTACAGCTTGTACCTCACCAACATGGGTGTAGAAGGATGTCTTTAAGTTGTTAACCTCTAGTATATATTCATTCTTATTTTCCATAGATTATCTCCCTATCCTTTTCTCAATCTTGGATCAAGTGCATCTCTTAGACCATCACCAATAAAGTTAAACGCTAACATCGTAAATGCAATTGACAACGCTGGGAAAAATAGTTGATAAGGATATGTTGTTAATCCTGATAAAGCGTTGTTTGCCAATGTACCCCAAGATGCCATCGGTGCTGATACTCCAAGACCGATAAAGCTTAGGAATGACTCTGTAAATACAGCTGATGGAATCATCATTGCTATAGAAACAATAATTGGACCCATAGCATTTGGTATTAAGTGTCTAAAAATTATCTTTGATTTTGATACTCCCATTACTCTTGCTGCAAGAACAAATTCTTGTTCTTTTAAAGAAAGCATTTGCCCTCTTACAAGTCTTGCCATGGATACCCAATATACACTGGCTAGGGCAATTATAATATTCCACAAGCCTCCTCCTCTAAACCAAACCATTAAGAGGATTACATAAAGTACAAGGGGCACTGAATTTATAATATCTACAATTCTCATCATTATATTATCTACTCTTCCACCTTCATAGCCAGATATAGACCCGTATACAACCCCTATAAAGAGGTTTGCAATTGTTGCTATAAAGGCAACTAAAAGAGAAATTTGAGCTCCATACATTACCCTAGTAAGTAGGTCCCTACCAAGTGAATCTGTTCCAAATATATAAGTTTTATTCCATTTTGTTGCAACTGGTTGTTCCACAACTTGTCCATTGTATTCAATGGTAAAGTCATAATCATAACCCTGCTTAGTAGGTAAGAGATTGTAGGAGAAGTCTAAAATTACTTCTTCTTCGCCTAAATCATAAGTATATATTTTTTTAATTGGGTCTTTTTTTAATGGATTTAAGTTTAACCTATCAATTAACTTTCCATTTTCTTCTACTAAAAACATATTGTAGTCTTTTGATACGTAAAAGTACTTGTCTTCAATTTGGTATAACTCTAGCATTGGTGGGAGGTTTTTATACTTATTTACCTGGTCAGAATATGAAAAATCTGTAAACCTAGGCCCAACAAAACCAAACAAAAGTATTAGTACAACTGCAATCATGCCCATAACTGATAGTTTATTTTTCTTTAGCCTTCTCCACGCATCTTGCCAGTAGGTAAGACTGGGTCTAATGGCTTCATTATCTTCTCCAGTTTGCTCTATAAAAACAAATTTATCTTTTGACATCAGTCTATTCATCCCCTAACTTTATTCGTGGATCTATCAATGAATATGCAATATCAACAATAAAAATTGTTATTAAATAAAATACTGCATAAAACACTGTAATACCCATGATAGTAGTATAATCTCTGTTAGTAACACTTTCAACAAAGTGTCTTCCTATACCTGGTATGGCAAATATCTTCTCGACTACAAATGAGCCAGTTAATATTGCCGCAACCATTGGCCCTACATAAGTAATTACTGGTATAAGGGCATTTCTAACAGCATGTTTCATTATTACTGTAAATTCTTTTATTCCATTTGCTCTAGCTGTTCTTATATAATCTTGTCTTAGTACTTCAAGCATACTTGACCTTGTAAGTCTTGTTACAAAGGATAAAGAATATCCAGCTAGGGCTATTACTGGCCCCACATAAGAAGCTGGTCCGCTTAAGCCAAAACTTGGTATCCACCCAAGCTTTCCTGCGAAGAAATATATGATAACTGTTGCAATTACGAAACTTGGCACTGTTATACCTAGGGTTGCCATAAACATTACAAAGTAGTCAATTGGCTTATTCTGTTTGAGGGCCGAAATTACCCCAAGGGGTATCCCTAAAATTACAATCAAGGCCGAGGCCATAAGCCCTATCTTTGCTGATACGGGAAAACCTGAATATATCAAGTCGTTTACCGTTGTACCAATCTTTGAGTAGGAAGGTCCTAAATCAAATGTTACTAAGCCCTTCATATACTTTAAATACTGGATTGGTAGAGGGTCATCTAGGTTGTATTTTGCATTTAAGGCACGCATGATTTCTGGAGGAACAGGTCTTTCTCTTGTAAAAGGACCTCCCGGAATAGAGTGCATCATCGTAAATGTCAAAGTTGTAATTAATATTATTGTTATTAACATTGAAACAATGCGTTTTAAGTAAAATGATTTCAAAAGTATTGCTCCTTTCTATGTAATCTCTTATAATGTTACTCCTTTACATTCTACCATCTTTATTCAATTATTCAAAATACTTTTTTATTTTA
>CAZSLV010000115.1:0-5193 GCA_964607545.1 uncultured Gudongella sp.
ATAGTATACCATAGGAGGTTGGTTACTTGCAAGTAGTTGAGAAAATATTCTACTTAGGCCCTATCATATCCTGGGGTTTGGTTTATCTATCAATTTCGTATTCCAAAATGGCTCCTAGTTCAAGTGAACTCAATGAAAAACTACCGTTATTAGCTTACTATAAAATCGCATCTTTCTTTCGTATTATCTTAAGTAGTATTTCTAGTTTGAGTCTACTTATTGGATCTTCTAAGTCTATATCAATCAAAGTATTTATATGGTCCATTCTCTTTCGCACTGTATTTATATGAATAAATAACTTTTTAGCAGTTATGCTAAAGTTCATATTTGATCCCAAATAAGTGTCTAGAGTTTCAATCAGCTCTTGGTTTTTATCTTTAGCTAATAGGTCTCCAATTACATTTTTCATGGTACTTATTTCGTCAGGCTTTATATCTAGCCAAGCTAATGGACCTAGTTGTGAGTAAGTTATATAGTCTAGATCTCCATATATCATCTTTCCCATTTCTAGAGCTTTGAAGGCCCTATTGTAACCTATATACGTATCTGATAAGGGTGCTTGTATATCTGATATCCCAAAACTTAAATTGACACTGACCATGTCTTGCCTTATTGAATTGTGTAATTGATCAATTGCTCCTTTGATTTTATTAATCATATCTTCTTTTGATGATTTCTCATCAAGGGGGATCAAGATAAAATAGGTGTCTTGATTTACCAAAGCTATCCTAGCTTCTAATTTTCCAAAACAACTTTGAACTCTTTTTTCAATCGTTTCTAGGTATTTCTTATCTTGCCTGTATTTTGCTACCACTGTTAGATACTCTACTTTTGCATCTAAGTTTAATTCTCTTGCCCTTGCCAGCAAATTGTCTTGATCAAGTAATTCTTCATTTATTATGTCCTTTATAAAGTCCTTAAATCCTTTGTCTCTCAAACTCTGAGATACCAGTATTTGTTCGTAGGTTGATTGAATAAGCAAAAATCCAATCCTTAGTGCAAACTGATCAAAATAGTCTATGAGTCCTTCAGCTTCTAATACGATAAAGTAAGCTTTTATTTTTTTGTCAACTACTATAGGTATTTTAATCCAACTGTATGGAGCTTTATATTTTTTGTCAATAAATCTAAATCTAGTTATCCCTAAATTGTCACATAGGATTCCGGTAGTATGCTTAAAAGAAGGCTCCCAAAAATCTGTAATCTTTAACCCCGCTGAGATTGTTTTAAACTTAGTTGAGCTGTAATATGGTTTGTCATTTTCCAAATCGTATACCATAGCTGGAAAATTCATTTCCTTTTCTATTTGATATAATATTTTATTTATTTTCCTATTTTGATATGACACATCGGAGATAGTATTGGTACTTATACCTTCTATTTTAAATTGTTTTATATTTTTATTCATAACCAAGACATTCAGGTGGTTCATAATATCCATCCAAGATGGTTCGTTTGGGACCTTAATAAATGGTATATTGTACTCATCGCATTTGTCTAAGATTTCCTTATCTATTTCTTTTAAAAACCTATCTACTTTAATTGCGATTCCTGATACTTCTCTAAATTTTTCGTCATTTATATAAACTTCGAATAGACCTGGGTTGGTTTTAAAAACATAACCAGAAGATACAACTAACTCTCTGCCTTTAGTCCATTTATATCCATCCGGAGCATCTAATATGGCTATTCCCTGTATTTGTTTGTTTAATCCACCATAGCCTGCTAGAACTTTAAAATCTTTAAAATAATCTGCTTTAAGCATTTCATTAACTTCTAGTCCCATAAAATAACCCCTTCATATTTGATATATTATATATTATATCATAAAGATAAAGGGGTTTAATTTTTATATTAAATTAGCTGTTTAGCTCTAGGTAGTCCCAAGCAAATTGCGCATGAAGAGCTGCTCCTAACTTCATATAGTCCTCATCGATATTGAATTTTTCATGATGGGGAAAATATATGGTGTCTTTTTCTTTATTTCGATAACCTACAAATGCATATGCACCGGGTGCTTCTTTGAAATAATATGGCATATCTTCTGAACCCATCATGATAGGTCCATTCACATTTTTATTAGGTCCGAATACTTTTTCAGCTGACTTTAGGGCAATCTCAGCGATTTTTTCATCGTTGTTCATGCTAATGGTACTCTCTTCGATTTCTATATCGATTTTGACATCATAGATTTTAGCAAGTCCATCTGCTAAATCCTGGATTTTTCCATGAATAATCCTTCTAGTTTCTTCTTCTAAATACCTCATAGAAATATCTAATTTAGCATATTTAGAAATTATATTAGCCTTAGTTCCAGCATCAAACTTCCCTACAGTAAGGACAAGGGGAGACTGAGAATTTACAAACTTTGTAATCATTCCATTAAGTTGAGTTACAAATTCTGCTGCCGGAAGAATAGTGTCCTTAGATACATGTGGCATAGAACCATGGCCAGACACCCCTTCAAACTTAATATAGATGGTATCACAACCAGCCATTCTATAGCCAGAAGTAATGTCGTAGTTGCCAGTATCAATTGGCATGCCATGCATTCCAAATACAGCATCTACACCCTCCATACCACCATCTGCTATAATTTTTTGAGCGCCAGAAAAAGTCTCTTCTGCTTCTTGGAAAAATAGTCTAACTTCTCCTTGTAGCTCATCTTTAACTTGTGTTAACATACGAGCTGCTCCCAGTAGCATTGAAGTATGGGCATCGTGTCCACAAGCATGCATTAAACCGTCTTTTTTAGATGAGTATAAGGCTCCTGATTGTTCTATAATAGGCAGTGCGTCAATATCAGCACGAAGAGCAACTGTTTTACCTTTTTTGCCACCTTTTATGTGGCCTACTAAAGATGTTGTCCCAACTTTTTCATAAGGGATGTCTAGCTCTTCTAGCTGCTTTATTATATATTTTTGAGTTTGAAACTCTTGGCTACTTAGTTCTGGATTTTCATGTAAGTATCTTCTATCCTCAATTATCTTTTCTTCAACTTCTTTTACCTTATCAATAAAATACATATAGCTCTTCCTTTCTATGTTTATCATTATCTCTACTTAAATATATATCATAAAGTCTTATTTAAGCAGGTTTTTCTTTATGATCTGCTTTTGCCCTAATAAGGGCGAAGACTATTCCAAATACGGCTATAATTCCCGTGGCAGATAGTGAAAGTAAGGTTGCTAGACCTTGTGGGAAAAAATTAGGTGAAAATCGAATAAAAATCATTGTAGCAACTGCAATGGTTACTAAAGATACTAAATACTTTTTCTTTAACTTAGACCCTAACATGACTATCATTGCTCCAAGTATACCTGGCAGTGCAAATCTAAAGGAGTTTAGCAAAGTCTCTGGCAGTGTATTTACAATTAATTGTCCAGCTACCATAACAAGGCCTAAAACAAATAGATTTGTAAAGGTTGATGAGATAATTGCATAGATACCCGCTATTTCTGACTCTTCTGACCCTGGTTCAAGTTCTAATGCATCTTGTGTTGCCGCAATTACTGGAAGTCGCATGTTTCCTATATTACCTGACAAAAAGGCCATATAAGTTCCTGCTGGACCTAGGGTAGGGAAATATGAAATAGGTTCTACAAACCATACGACTCCCACGAATCCTGCAATAGAAATCATTCCTGTTATAATATCAGTTGCATCAGGATAGTGACCTAGTACAAACGTTAAATAAACTGGTATAGATAAAGAAAATAGAAAAGCCATCGCTATTGTTATTCTTCCCCATAAGTGAACATCTTTTTGAAATTTATCTCTATTGTTTAATTTATTACTTTCCATGTCTTCTTCCCCCTAACTTAATATTGTTCCAACAACCATTGCTACTATAACTGAAAAACCCATAGCCCATTCTTTTAACCATTTTTTCGAGCTGTCTTTTGCCACAATTTTATTTAATACAACTACTGCAAGAGAACCAGCTACTAGAGCCGCAAGTGGAGCTAAATCTATTGTTTCTTTTAAAATCCCTTTGTTTATTACTTCTCCATATGCTAGGGAAAAGAATATGATAAAAGGAGCAAAAACAGACATGTAAGAAATTGTTAATGGATTTGCTTTTTTAAATTTTTCTTGAAGTCCATCAATATGTTTGGTTGCAAAGAAGACTACGATTAACCATCCTCCACCACCTAGAGTCATAATCCAAGCTGCTGCTGAAAGCATCTTTGGCATAAAGTCTGGAGTTCCTGCTGTACCCTGACTTCCTATTTGCGCTGCGATTATTTCAAATGCAGCAGAACCTATGATACCTATTCTAGCAAAAGTAAGAGGTCCACCTACTTGAGCAATTAAAGCTATGGCCACAGCGAAAACAGCAAAGGCAGGTCCGATGGTTCCTATAACCCCGATTTTCAGTGCTTTTTTAACTTGATCTTGTCCTAATAGATTAGTCGTTTTTACCCTATTTGCTGCTAGTCGATAAAATACAATTGACTGAAAAACTACAGTGGCAATAATAAGTAATGATAAGATCCACATGATAGGACTGTTTGCAATTTCCATTGTTTCTTTCATACTACCCCTCCTAATTAATTGTTTGATAATTCTCTCTATTTGATTTATTGATATAAGTATACTCTTTTTATATTAATTAGTCAGTGTAATAACTTTTATTATTTAACCCAACAAGTGAAAATATTTTCACTTGTTAATTTAGATACATAAAACTACATCTAAGTAAATAAGCATTGGCCAATAGCCTAGCTTCACCCTTGTCTTTAGCTAACGATTGGCATTATCACCCCCATTATCGGACTACTTACTGACTAGTTTGAGCACATGCTGGGCACACAACAAAAATAAGACCCAAATGCAAGGTCTTATTTTAAGATTACTACTTCTAGTTATTTGTGAAATTCACAAATTTAATGATTTAATTTTAATTTCTAAATTATTATTAACCCTTGAAATTGGGCGCATATTTTGCAGCTAGTTTTACTGCTTCGATCATACTTACAGCTGATGCAGTGTTTTTACCAGCGCGCGTATAGGCTGTCCCATGATCAACACTTGTCCTCAAAAATGGCATTGAGTTTGTTAATGAGATTGTTCTTTCAAAATCATAAGTCTTTGTAGCAATATGTCCTTGGTCATGGTACAGACTAAGAACACAAGCATACCTGCCTTGAAGACCTGTTGTTCTTGAGATTTTCAACTCTTTAGTTATTT
>CAZSLV010000116.1:0-5178 GCA_964607545.1 uncultured Gudongella sp.
CTGGTGGATTTATTCAGAGCTCTTACTGGACTCTTCAATCCGTAATAATCAATATGCAGTTTAACAAATTTATATATCTTTAGAAAATTAATTGATATAGGGGTTAAATGTAGATTTGGAGTCCTAGTAAAATTAACAAAACAATCATTGACTTGAAAGTCAATGAAGAATATAATGTAATTAATTAGATTGACTTTAAAGTCAATAGAAAGGGGTTTTAGATATTGAGTAAGAATACAACAAAAGATTTAGTAATGGAGGAGTACGATATAAAGAATCATAAGATAATGACAATGGATGAAGAAAAGCGTGAGAAAGTAATCAAAGTGGCTTTGATAGAATTTGCAAAAGGATATTCTACAGCTAATATGGATAATCTGGCGAAAGAAGCAGGTATTTCAAAAGGGCTTATCTTCCACTATTTTGTAAGTAAAAAAGGCCTATACCTATTTTTACTAAAATATTGTGTAGAAATAATAGATTTTGAATATTCAAAAGTAATCATAGAAGATGGTGATTTCCTTGAAAATATTAGAGTAGTATCGAAATTAGCTATGGAAATGACGTATAGATATCCTGAAATCTATGATTTTATAGGAAAGGCTGTATTTTCAATTAATCAAGTATTTCCTGAAGGTTTGCCTAAGGATTTACCAAGTTCAAATGATAAGCTTCTTATCCAGATAATGACTATATCAGATAAATCTCTATACAGAGATGATATAGACAGTGATAAAGTCGAAAATATTGTTCTATGGACTATGAAAGGATTTTCTGATTCAATTATTAAATATGGAAGTGATATTAAAAATTATCAGGAGAATTATGAAAGCATTATGAATGAGTTTGAAGAGTATATAGGAGTTTTACGTAGACTTCTATATAAACAATAATTTAAGGAGGGTGGCTTGAATGAATAAAAATATTATTGAAATTGAAAATCTTTCAAAATACTATGGTAAACATCGGGGGATAGAAAGTGTAACTTTTAATGTTGAAGAAAAAGAAATATTTGGATTTATAGGTCCAAATGGGGCAGGTAAGTCTACAACAATTAGAACTATTCTTGGCCTCATACATCCAACTGGAGGTCATGCCAAAATATTTGGAAAAGACTGTATCAAAGAATCACATGTGATTGCAAAGGATATCGGCTACGTTCCTTCAGAAGCCTTTTATTATGAAAATATGACTGTTAAAGAACTACTTAAATACTCAGCTGATTTGTATCAAAGAGATTGTAGTGATAGGTTTAATGAATTGGTTGAGAGACTAAAACTTGATATAGAAAGAAAGATTGCAGATTTATCTTTTGGTAATAAGAGAAAGGTTGGGATTGTAGCAGCTCTTCAACACTCACCAAAATTAATTATTTTAGATGAACCCACAAATGGACTAGATCCATTAATAAAAGAGGAGTTTTTTAAACTACTAAAAGAAGAGAATAAACTAGGTGCAACCATACTTTATTCTTCTCATGTTTTAAGTGAGGTTCAGAAGATTTGCCATAAGGTTGCTATTATAAAAGAAGGAAAAATAATAAATATTCAAGATATCAATGAACTTAGGGAAAATTCTTATAAGAAAATTGATTTAACTGCTGAGAACATAATTGATAAAAGTTATTTTGAAGAAGAAGGGATTGCTGCTCTTCAACAAAGGGGAAATAAAGCATCATTTATATATAAGGGAGATATTGGTACTATGCTTGAACGAATTAATGATTTAAAAGTTAATGATTTATTTATTGAGGAACCATCTCTTGAAGAAGTTTTTCTTCATTATTATAAATAGGGAGGCATTGCAATGGCTATATTTAAAAACGAGATAAAACAAATTAAGAATATTACTATGATTTGCACCATAATTCTTGCAGTTTTAATTACACTGATGTTACCTGTTTATATCCAAATGGTTACAGGAGCTGGAAGTGGTCCTGTAGAGAATCTTAATACTAATTTATTTAATGAATCTTTAGGGACATCAATTGAAATTCTTAGCACTCCCCTTGGAATGTATTCATTTCTGACCTTCTTTATACTGTTTGCAACAAGTATTTATGGAATGAATTTAGGTCTAGGTATTATGACCAAAGAGTATAAACAGAGTTCAGCAGATTTTCTAATGACGAAACCTTTTAGTAGAACTTCAATTTACTATTCAAAGCTTGTAGCGGGAGCCTTAAGCATTATTATAATAGGTTCATTTTATTTGATTGCCTCATTTGGAGCAATGAAACTAGCTACAGATGATGAGATTAGAATTCTAACGCTAATTCTCATAGCTCTCCCAACAATATTAGTTCCACTATTATTTCTATTTCTGGGAATGCTATTTGGAACTATTTTCCCTAAAATAAGAACAACTATAATAATATCAACAGGAATCGTATTTTTAACTTATGCAAATGGATCTATGTCCAGATTTGTAGGAATTGGTATATTAGAATATCTATCACCACTTCACTACTTTAATGGTGCCACTGTAATTATGAACAACAGTTATGAAACTAAATTTATCCTTATGTTTTTGTTGTTATGTGTATTATTTATTCTTATTGGACATCATATCTTTCAAAATAAGGATATTGAAGTATTATCTTAAGAGGGAGGTTATTAAATGAATTCCATATTTAAGAATGAATTAAAATTATCTAGAAAAAGCCTTATTATTTGGTGTATAGTTTTAATGATAACAACCTTATATAGTATTGTGGAATATCCCACAGTAGCTCAAAATACTGACTTAATAATGGAAAGCATGGAAGCATTACCTAGGATTGTTGTTATAATGTTTGGACTAGAAGGTGTTGGATTACAAACATCACTTGATTACCATTTGGCATTATTTTATTGGATCTCATTAATTGCTTATTTTCATGCAATAATAACTGGGGTTACAGTATTAGCTAGAGATGAGCGTGATAAGACGGCGGAGTATATCTATACTAAACCATATAAAAGAAGTGACATATTATCGGCAAAGCTTATGGCAGGTTTAGTGAACATAGCTATACTGGCTTTTATAACTTGGATTTGCAGTATTGCTACTATTACTTATATTGATGGAACTTTAAGTACTTATATAAATGGAAAATCAGTTTTCTCTATGGTGTCAGCAACAATAGTAGGTATGTTTCTTACCCAACTTATATTTTATGCCGTAGGTTTACTGCTAGCTGGATTCTTTAAAACCTATAAGAAAGCACTGAGATATGGATACTTATTTGTAATAGTTTCCTATGTATTGGGTGTGGCTATACAATATTCAGGTAATTTAAATGTTTTGAAACCCTTATCACTTTTTAGTTATTTTATAGGACTGAGCGTTGTCACTAATGGGCTTGAAACACGTTTTGTAATATTAGCGATTATTGTATCTTTAATTTCATTTTATGGAAGCTATAGGGCATACGGAAGTAAAGATTTAGTTATATAGGGAGAATTTAAATACTGATTAAAGACAACAATTAAGGTATTGAGAAGATTAGTTCTATTATTGGAATTTATGGGTAATGAAAGTATCATAACTAAAATTTATATAAAATATACTAAGAAAAGGAAGATGAATATGAAAAAAGTTACACCATTTTTAATGTTTCAGAGGGGTATTGCAGAAGAAGCTATGAAGTATTATACGTCATTAATCCCGGATTCAAAAATTATAAGTATATCTCACTATGGAGTGGAAGGGCCTGGTAAAGAAGGAACAGTTATACAGGCTGTATTCTCTCTAAAGGGACAGGAGTTCATGTGCATCGATAGCCATGTTGACCATGATTTTACCTTTACTCCAGCTTTTTCTATCTATCTTACATGCGATAGTGAAGAGGAAATTGACAGCCTTTATGATAAAATGATGGAAAATGGTACAGCACTTATGCCTATAGATAACCATGGGTTCAGCAAAAAGTTTGCATGGCTAAACGACAAGTTTGGCATATCCTGGCAATTGAACTTGCCGGAGTAATCTAAAAGACTTTTAAAAGATGAATTAAGGGAGGTGCATTATGACTAAACATAAGATTTATACAATGAGTTTCTCAAGAATTTATCCCCTTTATATATCGAAAGCTGAGAAAAAAGGGCGTACTAAGTCAGAGGTTGATGAAATCATTCTTTGGTTAACAGGTTATAGCCAAGATGAGTTAGAGGTACAACTAGAAAAACAAACAGACTTTGAAACGTTTTTTAGAGATGCTCCCCATTTGAATCCTTCACGGGTTTTGATCAAAGGGGTAGTTTGTGGTGTCCGAGTGGAAGATATTGAAGAGCCAGTGATGCAGGAGATTCGCTATTTGGATAAGCTAATAGATGAGTTAGCAAAGGGGAAGGCGATGGAGACAATTTTAAGAAATAGATGAATTGTGATATAATATGACTATATTAATAAGGTAAAAAGAGGGGAATCATGGAATTAAATATTAGACTATCAGCAGATTTAAGAAACAAATATAAAATCATTTACGAGATTTTCCCAACTCAGGTATCATACCAAGATACTCTATTTTTAAAAAAATAAGGATATAGGGTATTAATTTTACAAAAACATCTTGTGTTTTATAAAATGAATGAGGAAGATAAGATAGTTATTATATATGCTATAGTGGATGGAAGAAGAGAATATAAAAATTTAATATAGCCGAGCTTTAAAAATTAAGCCCTATAGTCATAACTGTAGGGCTTTTTCCATATTCAGCATAATTTTATAATTAGCCAAATATAAGTATTTGGAGAATTGGTATGATAAGAAATAAGGTGCGATAAAGTAGAGGTGAAATTTATCACCAAGGGAATAATAGAACGACTAGATGAAATGGAAAGCACCATAAAGACAGTAAGACCACAGGTAAGGGAATTTGATGAAGACCTAGTAAGAAGATTAATTAATACTATTAAAGTGAATCAAAGGGAAAGACTGGAGATACAATTTGAATCAGGGATAGTGATGGAGCAGATGGTGGACTACTATGAGTAGGAGGATGGGAGCAGTCCTAGTATGATAGGGGTTACTGCTCTTGGATATAATATAATGTGCTAAGAATAAAATCCTTGGTTTTAGCTTAGGGTTTTGTTGTTGGTATATTTATTAGATATAATATATATAATCTACGACTAGGTTTTAGTAGTTGAATGAAATAATCGATAAAGTCCGTATAATGGTGTAAAAAGAAACTTC
>CAZSLV010000117.1:0-5114 GCA_964607545.1 uncultured Gudongella sp.
GACCCAAAGATTCCTCGCTACCACTCGGAATGACAAAGCCCCTGTCATCCAGACCAAAGGGAAGGATCTTATCTTTTAAGTTGTGAATTGTGATTTGTAAACTGTGAATTATTTTACCTGTGTTTTTTCAACAATTCATCCTTAATATCCCATAAATCCTGTGAAAGGTCTACAAAATACTCATGGGGTCTTTCAAACCTCTTTACCTCTTCCCAGAGAGTATTAATTTCACTTTGGCAATAGGCCTTTATTTCATGAACATTTGGACTCTCATAAACCAATTGTCCCTTTTTAAATATTTCAACAAGTAGGGGCCTAGCATAAAAGTTTTGTAGGGTCTTTCTTTTCCAAGTAAACAAGGGATGGAAGATTTCATAAGTCTCTCCACTAGGCGCTTCTTCATCAAACAAAGTAATAACATCAGCCAAGGCCTTGCTTGAATCCTTGTCAAACAACCTGTAAATTTGTTTAAAACCTGGGGTAGTAATCTTTTCTACATTGTTACTTATCTTTATCTTAGGCTTTAATATTCCATCCTCTTCAAGGGCAACCAATTTATAAACTCCCCCAAATATAGGCTCAGACCTAGCTGTAATAAGTCTTTCGCCCACACCAAAGCTATCAACTTTAGCCCCTTGGGTTATAAGGTCCTTAATTACAAATTCATCCAAGCTTGATGAAGCCATGATACCACAATCAGAAAAACCAGCTTCATCTAGTAATTTCCTAGCCTCCTTAGACATATATGCAATATCTCCACTATCTATCCTAATCCCCTTTGGCCTAAAACCCCTAGGGAGGACTTCTTCATTAAAGACCTTGATAGCATTTGGTACCCCTTGCTTAAGTGTATTATAGGTATCTACTAATAGAACACAAGAGTCGGGATATGTCCTAGCATAAGCCCTGAAAGAATCTATCTCAGATGGGAATGTTTGGACCCAACTGTGGGCCATTGTGCCAAGGGCAGGGACTCCAAAGTCTCTTTCGACTATAGTATTAGCTGTACCTACACAACCTCCTATATAGGCTGCCCTAGCCCCTAGGATTGCCCCTCCATAACCTTGAGCCCTTCTAGACCCAAATTCTATTACTGCCCTGCCATCAGCAGCCCTTACAATTCTGTTTGCCTTAGTAGCAATTAAGGATTGATGATTAATCGTTAAAAGTATCATAGTTTCTACAAGTTGGGCTTGGACTACAGGCCCTCTTACAACTACAATAGGTTGACTTGGGAAAATTGGAGTCCCCTCTGGTATTGCCCAAACATCACACTTAAATTCAAAATTCCTAAGGTAATTTAAAAACTTTTCTCCAAAGATCTTTCTAGACTTAAAATACTCTATATCTTCCTCGTAAAAATGGAGGTTTTGCATATAGTCAATTAATTGCTCAACCCCTGCCATAATTGCAAAGCCACCATCATCGGGTATAGACCTAAAAAACATGTCAAAGTAGGCAATCTTATCCTCCATATTATTTTCAAGATAACCATTAGCCATAGTAAACTCATAGAAATCAGCTAACATAGTAAAATTCTTCCTGTCAGTCCAATCCATCTTTTCCATATATCCTCCCTAAATAATTTAGTTATAAGTCACTTATTACATTAGTTCTATTATATTATTCTAAAATTTAAAAGACAAGTTAATAAGGGAAAACAAAAAAATAAGAAGGGTTATCTAAATTCTACTCTAGAAACCCTTCATATTATTAAATAGGTCTTTGAATAACTGCTCCAACAAGAACTCTTTGGTTCAATCACTTTATCCAATCTTTTAAAACACTCCCTAATTTAAGTTACATTGGGCTTTTTACACCATTTAACTTAACTTTATTTAGTTGTATTACAACTAACAGGTGATTCTATTGGCGGACTCTTCATCCACTAATACTTAAAACTTTGTTACAGGTACTTATCTAACTCTTTCTACTTCTTTTACTATTAACCTTTCATAAATCTTAAAGCGCGAGAACATTAAACAGTTACTCTTAAAAATAGTTGTAGCTTTTGTTACTTAAAACTTTTCACATTCTAAATAAACTTTTACCATACTACTTAAATTCTACTATCATCTTTTCTCAAATTCTTTAATCCAATCTACGAAACTAAACAGTTACTTAAAATAGTTGATACTGGATTCAGCAACAGAGCCGAATCTTTTAACACTTACAACAAATCACAATACTTAAACTAAGTTTTTTACACTTAACATAATACTGTGATTAACGTTGTCTTGGTTGGATGCAGTTATCAAGGACCTATGAAACCATTAAATAAACTTTAACTTAAACCTAAGCTATGAAGTTGTATTATAATGATTTGTATTTATATTATACCCACATATATTTATTTAAACATGAAAATTATTTTAATTTATATAAAAAACAATCTACTATTGTTTTAATGGCTTATTTACTATCTTCTAATAAATGTTAATTATTATTAATCTTTCTCTTTCCCTTTTCAGTTATTGAAAGCATCTTAATTGGGGTCACATGGCAAGAAATATTACACCCTAGGCACTTAGACTCACAAGTAGGAGACCCCATTTCTTCTTTTATATAACCCATCCTAATCAATTGTTCAATCATTTGATCTAGGGAAGATTCAGATATATTTAAGTTACTTGCAATCTTATTCTTTGAAAAAACCCTTGCCTTATATATTTCTTCTAATACACTTGTTAACATAAAAATTCCTCCTTAAAAACCTAGAAAACTTCCCACTTGGTATACAAGGACAGCTAAGACCCATGCGAGGACAAAGGGGTAAATAGCCATAAAGATAGCCCACTTATAAGACTTAGTTTCATTTTTTACCGTTGCTATGACAGCAGCACATGGGGTATAGAGCAGGGTCATAATTAAAAATGACACAGCTGACAGGGGACTAAAAGCCTCCCTAATAGCACTTATAAGCTCACTTCCTTCGCTAACTCCAGCATAAACCATCCCCAATACTGCAACAACTGCTTCTTTAGCTGCAATTCCCGCAAATAAACTTACAGAAGCTTGCCAGGTTCCAAAACCTGCTGGCACAAAAATTGGGGCTATAAAACTTCCAATCCTACCAAGTAAACTTGCTTGTGAATAAGGCTCAACCCCTACAGGTAGTACAGAAAGAACCCAAAGTAAAGATACAACTGCAAAGATTATAGTTCCTGCCTTTTTAAGAAAATCCCAAACCTTTTCCCATGTATCCCTTAGGACATTTTTAATTGAGGGTAGTCGATAAGGAGGAAGCTCCATAATAAAATGAGCAGAATCACCCTTAAAGAGGGTCTTACTAAAGATCTTACCCATTAAAAGGGCAATACCTATTCCAAGTCCATAAATTAAAAATAAGGCCAAACCTCCATTGTCTGGGAAAAATGCAGCTATAAATACCAAATATATTGGTAACCTAGCCCCACAAGACATAAAGGGATTTATCAGTATAGCAATCATTCTATCTTTTTTATTCTCCAAGGTCCTTGTTGCCATGACCCCAGGGACATTACAACCAAAACCTATTATCATAGAAATAAAAGTTTTTCCATGTAGGCCCACAGCCCTCATTATTCCATCCATAACATAAGCAGCCCTAGACATATAGCCTGAATCCTCTAGGATAGCAATAAAAAAGTAAAGGACACTTATGAGGGGGATAAAGACAACAACAGCCCCCACACCGCCTATAAAACCTTCAATAAAAAAGGATATAAGCCAAGCTGGTGACTTTAAAAAGATAAGTAAGGCTTCTAAGTTTACCCCAAGCCAGTTAACAGCACCTTCAGCATAGGAACCTAAAAAATCAGACCCAATTAAAAAAGTCATTTGAAAGACTAAAAACATTATTAGACCAAATATGGGTATGCCTAAGAACCTATTGGTAAGAACCTTATCTATCTTATCTGTAAGGGTAACTTTTTCTACATCAGGGTTTGAAACATTTAATTTAGAAATCTTATAAATGTGTTCATACCTCTTATCAACAATATCTAATTCCACATCGGGGTGTCTCTTTTTAATTTCACTAACTAAATTTACAACTTCCCTAAAGTCTTTAAAGATATCTTCTATATCCTTATCACTTTCTAAAAGCTTAATAGCAGCCCACCTAGATGGGATATCAACCTTAGTCCTTTCTATGGCATTAGAAAGGGCAGTTATTTCAATATCTATATTATCCCCATACCCAAAGGCTATGGGATTTTGTCTAGTGTTAATTTGCCTAATGGTTTCCTCTATTAATTCCTTAATCCCCTTTTTCTTAGCAGCTATGGTTGAAATAATAGGAATCCCTAGGGCCTTAGAAAATTCATCTGCCTTAATAACAATATTTCTTTCCTTAGCCTCATCCATCATATTAAGGGCAATAACAACATTAACACCCATCTCTAAGAGCTGGGTGGTTAAGTATAAGTTTCTTTCTAAATTGGTTGCATCAACGACATTTATAACTACATCAGGCTTACCTTTAACAATAAAATCCCGAGCCACAGTTTCATCTTCTGAATAAGCCCCAAGACTATAAGTACCGGGTAAGTCTACTATATTATAGGTAGTACCATTATGATTAAAACTACCTTCCTTTTTTTCAACTGTTACACCAGGCCAATTACCTACATGTTGGTTTGAGCCTGTAAGCACATTAAACAAGGTGCTCTTACCACTGTTGGGATTGCCCACAAGTGCTATTGTATTCATATTCCCACTCTCCATTTATGTCTAAACTTACTCCTCAACAAAAATATGCTGGGCTAAACCCCTTCCAATTGCGAGTTTATGGCCAGATATGGAGATAATAATTGGTCCAAAATCATTTTTAACCATCTTTACTTCAGCCCCTGTATTTAAACCCAATTCATATATTCTCTTTCTCGCATTACCGCCACCTACAACTGATTTGATCCTACACTTATTATTTCGCTTAACAGCCGATAGAACCATCATCATCACCAGAACCCTTCTATTTATATTTAATAAGTAATTAGCTTAATTTACGATAACAAGAAGATGATAACTGTTATCATCTATATAATATAATATTCCCGAGTGAATTGCAAGGTTATATTAATATTTTTATCCACAATCTTGACAAGCTAAGGGGGATTTGATATTATAAACCT
>CAZSLV010000118.1:0-5094 GCA_964607545.1 uncultured Gudongella sp.
AAAAGAAAAGGAGAATTATATGAATAAAAATAATAATAAAACTAAGAGATCTAATTACTTTAAATTAGTGGCCCTTGGAGTTTTGGGGGGCCTTATTTTATCTGTATTATTAGTATTTGCAGGCTATAAGCTGATACCAGATTCGCAAATTAAAAAATTTAGAAAGCTATCAAAGTTTGAGCAAGAAATTACCATAGACTATGTTAGTAAAAAACTTGAGAATATTAGTCAACTTGCAACAGCAGAAATGACATATAATGGCTTACTAACAGTTACAGAGGGTAATATTCCCTTTATTACAAAAAAAGGGTTTTCAATGGTTTACACAGCATATGTAAAGGGAGGGATTGATCCTTCTTTAATTAAAACAGAGATAAATAATGAGGAAATAAGGGTTTATTTGCCCCCATCAGAAATACAAGAGTCTTTTGTAGACCCTGAATCTATTGAATTTTATGATGAAAAACATGCTCTTTTTAACTGGAGTGATAAAAAGGATGTGACAGAAGCAATTATAACAGCTACACAAGATGTTAAGGAGAATGCAGATATTGAGTCTTTACTTAATAGGGCAGATAAACAAGCTGAATTGATAATAAGGGGACTCTTAGAGGGGTCTTTAGAAGATAGAAAGCTAGTTGTGGTTAAAAACTAATGACTAAAGAAAAATAAGGAGCTGTAGACATGGAGTATAGGATACTTTTAAAGAACAAGGTAGATAAAGATTTATTAAAGGAAATTAAAAACAAGCATAAGGATGATATAGAAGGTATAGAAGAACTTTATGATTTCTTAATCGAAAATGGAATGTGTGATAGTAAGGAAGTTTCAAGAATTTATTACCTAGCTTATACCCTTGCCTTAAGCTTAATAGAAATAATAATCGTTAAGTTAAATTAACCTAGTAGTTTATCAAATTTTAATTAACCACATATGACCTAGAGAGTAAGTGCAGAAAATTTCAAAGGAGAAGGCATGTTTAAAAGTTTTTGGTGGTTTATATCATATTATAAAACTAAATACATCCTAGCAATTGTTTTTTTATTTTTAAGCAATTTGGTTGGCTTAATTCCTCCCTATATAACTGGGCGCCTGACTGATTTAATATTTGAGGGGACAATTGACTTAAGGACCTTTTTAATAATTTTAGGAATAAACCTCTTGGTTATAGGTATAAAGTATTTCTTTGCTATGGGGTGGTCTTATTTTACCTTTAGGGCAGGAAATGAGATTGACTTTAAAACTCGGGATAAGTTAATGGACAAGTTTTTAAAACAAACCTTAAAATTTTTCGAAAAGCATCCAACGGGGTCTCTAATGGGAAAATCTACCAATGATGTAGACAGCATTAGCAATTTAGCAGGTATTGGAACATTAAGCTTATTTGATTCAACTGTATTTCCCTTGATAATAATTATTATGATGGCTGTAGTTGTCAATGTAAAGCTAACCCTAGCTTCTATCCTCCCCCTACCTCTTCTTGCCTATCTAAGCATATGGATAGGAGATAGGATTCTAATAAGGTGGGATAAGGTGCAAAAAGCCTTTGATAAGCTAAATACAAATGTATTAGAGGATATAGAAGGTATCAGGATTATTAGAGTATATAATTTGCAAGAATCAAGAAGGAAAAAGTTTGAAAAAAGTGGGGAGACCCTATTAAATAAGAATATGGATGTAGTAAAGTATCAAGCTTTATTAACTCCTGTACAAAGGATTATCCCAGCCTTTACCTTTATAATTGGAATAGGATATGGGTCGATTTTAATTTCTAAAGGCGAAATATCAATAGGTCAGCTAATATCATTTACCTATTATTTAAATATGCTTGTGTGGCCCATGTATGCTTTTGGGAATTTTATTAATTTAAAACAACAGGCAAATGCATCAATGGAAAGGATCCAGGAAGTTTTAGACTATAAAGAGGATATAAGGGAAAATGAAAATGCAATTTCTATAATTGAAAGTCCTTCAATCGAGTTTAAAAACCACAATTTCTCCTACCCATCTTCTAAAGAAGATGTTTTAAAAAGTATAAATTTAAAGATTGAAAAGGGTAAAACACTAGGGGTCTTAGGTAAGACTGGTTCAGGAAAATCTACCTTGCTAAAGCAATTATTGTATTTATACCCCCTATCTACAGGGAGCATTTTCATAAATGGCAAAACTTTAGATAAATATAAGATAGGGTCTATAAGAGATAAGATAGCCTATGTACCTCAAAAAAACATGATATTTTCAAAAACTATAAGAGATAATATAAAGTTATCTAACCCACAAGCTAGTGATGAACAAGTTTTAGAAGCTATTAAACTTGCTGATTTTGAAAAAGATTTAAAAAGCTTTCCAAATGGTCTAGACACCTTATGTGGGGAAAGGGGAATTTCTCTTTCAGGAGGGCAAAATCAAAGGATAGCAATTGCTAGAGCATTTTTAAAAGACCCTGAAATTCTTATACTAGATGATGCTATGAGTGCTCTTGATGGTAGTACAGAAAAAAATATTATAAACAATATAAGTAAAATAAAAAAAGATAAAACCCTTATTGTTTCTAGTCACAGGATTAGCCAAATAAAGGATCTAGATGAAATTATTGTATTAGAAGATGGGCAAATAGTTGAAAGAGGAAGCCATGAGGACCTTTTAAGTAAGGGGAAGTGGTATTCAAAGCAATACGAGAACCAATCTGCTAGGAGTCAATTTGATGGAGAATAAAAAAGATGGTCTTATACAAAGAAAATTAATACAATATGCCAAGGATGAGAAAAGAAACCTTTCTATAGGCCTTATACTTTCTATTATTAGAACAGGCATGGAGATTATTGGGCCCCTAATTATTGGGTTTATATTAAACAATCATATTAAGCTAGGCTTAAAAAGAGATGACTTTATTTCAATAGCCTTGCTTCTTTTAGCTTACCTCTTAGTTTATCTTTTAAGTGGATTGTTTTCTAACTTGGCCCTTATATCCTTTGAAAAATCTGCTAACAATATAGCTTTTTCTGTACAGAAAGAAGTTTATAACCATATTAGCAAACTACCAATTTCATATTTTGATAATTTACCTGCTGGTAGTATAGTATCTAGGATTACAAATGATACAAATAACTTAAAAATAATGTTTAGGTTAATACTTGCAGACTTAGCAACATCTACGATTATGATAATTAGCATTTATTCTATGATTATAATTACAAATTGGCCTGTCGCAATTATGCTATTAATTTTACTTCCCTTAATTTATATTATATTTAAGGATTTACGATTAAAGACACGTAAGTTTACAACTTTAAACAGAAATTATATAGGTGATATTAATTCAAGTATCAACGAAAACATACAAAATATGGAAATCATTCAAGCTTTTAACAAAGAGGATTATATCAAGGATGAATTCGATAAAATTAATAATAAGATATTTATGACAAACTTAGAAATGACAAAAGTTAGGTCTTATGGGGGCTACAGGGCTATAGACATAGTTGCCTACATTGGAACAGTCATTGTACTTTTATACTTTGGGATAGGCAAGATAACAAATATCTACCTTGTAAGTATAGGGAGTTTATATATTACGATTGACTATGTTACCAAGATATTTAATAATATCCAAACCTTTGTAACAAGATTTGGTGAATTTGAACAATCCTATGCATCTGCAAGCCATATATTTGATTTGTTAAAGCTAGAAACCATGGAAGACTTGCCAGGTGAGCTTTCAAAGGTAGAAGGGAATGTAAGGTTTGATAATGTTTACTTTGCATATGATAAGGAGGATGTTTTAAGAGGGGTTGACTTTGAGGTTAATAGTGGCGAAACTATTGCCTTTGTTGGCTCTACTGGGAGTGGCAAGTCTACAATTATAAATTTACTCCTTAATTTTTATTCACCAAGGGTTGGGAGTATTTATTTGGATGGTATAAACATAAAAGATGTAAATAAACACTCTCTAAGAGAACAAATGGCAGTAGTACTTCAAGATGCCTTTATTTTTGAAACTGACATAGAAGATAACATTAAGTTAAATAGGGATGAGTTTTCAGAAAGAGATGTAAAAAAAGCCCTGATTGATGTAGGTGGAGAAAGTCTTGTAAAAAGAGGAATAAAACAAAGAATATTTGAAAAGGGTAACAATTTAAGCCAGGGAGAAAAACAACTTATATCATTTGCAAGAGCCTATATAAGAAATCCTAAGATTCTCATACTAGATGAAGCCACATCTAATGTTGATACAGATACAGAAAAGTTGATTCAAAGGGGTATAAAAAAGTTAAAAGAAAATCGAACTACCTTTATAATTGCCCATAGGTTATCTACAATAAAGGATGTAGATAAAATTGTCGTCCTTAACAAGGGAAAGATAATAGAAAGGGGGAATCATGAATCTTTAATGGCAAAAGAAGGATTTTACAAGAGCATGTATGATGAACAAGTTAGAAACACTTAATTAAATATACTAGTTACAGAAACTAAAATTTTGAGAGGAAGTGTATTAATTGAATAATTTAAGAAAAAAAGAATCTCCTTCTATGGATGCTTGGCTTAAGGAGGCTAAGAAGGACCAAAATGCTGCCAAGGTGGGCATGTTTCTTGTCCACAATGGTGTAGTCCGCCAAAGTCCAAAGGCCAAAGTAAGAGAGGGAATTGACGATGGAAGTGAAGTTGTTGGTATGGAATTTTCTTATGACTTAAAAAAAGTAAACAAATATATTGATGAAACTTATAAGATGGATGGGATTTACTATATAAAAGTTTGGTTAAACCAAGGACACTTACTGGTTGGGGATGATATAATGTATATCTTAATAGGAGGAGATATTAGGCCCCATGTAATAGATGGTTTGCAATTCTTAGTAGAAAAGATAAAGACCCTCTGTGTTGTTGAAATAGAAGAAAAAGATTAAACAATTTAAATTGATAATATTTACAAAGAGAAAGAGTGAAAAAATGAAGAGTATTTTGTTAATTTCCCTTGGAAGTATAAGTTTAGGCTTAGGAATCGTAGGCATTCTACTTCCAGTTTTACCTACAACGCCTTTTTTATTGCTGTCTTTAGCTTGTTTTGTAAATACAAATAAGAAATTATATAATTTT
>CAZSLV010000119.1:0-5087 GCA_964607545.1 uncultured Gudongella sp.
CTCCTTATTAGTTACATAAGTAACTCTTATTATGTTCATTTTAAAGTATAATCTAGGAGAATGCAAACAGAAAGGATGATAAGACATGAAAAAGACACTGCAAAGAAGTATACAAATTGCCCTATTAGTAGTATTTGTGGCATTAATAATCATGGGAAAGCCCCAACTTTGGATGGGCTTATTTGTTTTAGGCATACTTGCTTCATTTATATTTGGGAGAATTTATTGTGGGTGGGCTTGTGCTATTAATACTGTATTAATAGGGATAACCACCATAAAAAAGAAAATGAAAATAAAAGATAGGCCTATCCCCAAGTGGATAAAAAAGCCTGTAACTAGGTATGCTGTACTTTTTTTATTTATAGTAACACTTATCTTCACCCTAAGAACAGGAGTTAAATTACCAGTCTTACCTCTTTTAATCTTAAGTGGGATGATATTAACCTTTATTTATCCAGAAGAATTATGGCATAGGTACCTTTGTCCATATGGAAGCATTCTACATAAGTCATCTAAGACAGCAAAAAGGTATGTAAAGGTAGATCCCGACCTTTGTAATAACTGTGGTTTGTGTATGAGAGTTTGCCCTGGCCTTGCAGTTAAAAAGGGCGAAAAAAGTCATGAAATTATGAAAGATGATTGCTTAGTTTGCATGGAATGTATTAGAAAATGCCCACAAGATGCAATATCCTATAAAAGCTAGAAAAGATAGGTGGTTTATATGAAAAAGAAAAATTTTATAATTTTAGCCCTAATCCTTATTGGAGGAGCTTTTTTAATTAACAATTTCTTCTTAGATAAAGAAATGGATCAAACCATAAAGAAAGAAGATAAGGGATTTGTTACTGAACTTTATAAAGTAGAAAGAGAAACCATGGTTGATTCATTAAAATTTAATGGGACTCTTTCAAGTAATAACTCTGCCCTAATAAGCTCCCTTAGCCAAGGAGAGGTATTAGATATCTTAGTAAATCTAGGAAACAGTGTAAAAAAAGGGGATACCTTAATAAGGGTTGATATAGAAAAACTTATAGCAAAAAAATCTTCCTTAGTCCAAACAAAGGAAAAAGTTTCTTCTCAACTTGCATATGCCAATAAAAAAAAGAATGACTATTATAGGGATAATTCACTTTTATCAAAGCTAAAAGCCTTAGATGAAAATATTTCCTACCAAGAAAAAGACCTAGTCAAATTAAATGCATTATTAGAGGTAGGTGCCATAGCAAGCTCTACAGTAGATATGGCAATACACAACCTAGAACTTTTAAAAATACAAAGAGATGAGCTTTCAAGGTCTATTAACGAGGGTTTTGATAAAATTTCAAGTGAAGTTACTAGCCTTTCTAAGCAAGTAGGAGAAATAGAGGCTAACCTCTATGAAATGGACCTTTCTATTAGTGATGGTCAAATAAGGGCCCCTTTTGATGGGAAGGTAACTAGTATATTAGTTTCAAAAGGTGAGTTATTATCACAAGGAAAACCTGTAATAAATATAGAAGACCTTACAAACCTTGTAGCTAAGGCTAGTATTGGAGAAGCAGACCTTATTAAGATAAAACAAGATATGAAGGCCCATGTATCTATTGCAAGTGGAGAAAAGGTCTATATGGGCCATGTAAGCTACTTAAGTCCTTCAATAAACCCAAAGACTAGACTTGGAGATTTGGAAATATCTCTTGATATACCAGAAGATGAAGTGACCTTGGGTGCAAGCACACAAATTAATGTATTTTTAGATGAAGAAAAAGATCAGATATTAATTCCAATTACAGGAGTTAAGTCATTTGGTGAAAATGACTTTGTTTATATACAAGGTGAAGATGAAAAGGTTTATGAAAGAAAGGTCAGCCTTGGTAAGAGGATAGGGGATAGGTATCAAGTTCTAGAAGGCCTAGAAGAAGGGGATACGATAGCAATTAGAAATGTATCTTCACTTGGAAATGGTGTGGCAATTTACACTATAGCTAGGGAGGAAGAATAATGAGCTTTGGAAGAATATCAGTAGAAAAAAAGTATATAATATTATCGACCATGATAGCACTTGTAATATTTGGTGTCTTTTCCATGTTCACCTTAAAGACCCAGCTATCCCCCGAGACCAATGCCCCAACAGCAACAGTAATAACATCTTATCCAGGAGCCCTAGCCCAAGATGTTACAAGTGATGTCTCAAAACCCTTAGAAGAAGCCTTTGGTAAATTAAATGGTATCTTAGATATATCATCAACAAGTCAAGATAACATGTCTATAATCAAGTTAACCTTTGACTATTCTACAGATATAGACCAAGCGGCTGTCGATATACAAAATACTATTAGCAGGATAAAAAATGAACTCCCACAAGGGATTGAAGATTCACAAGTCCTAAAGTTTAGTGTTTCTGATCAGCCCATTATGACTATTGGCCTATCAAGTAATAACATAGACTTAAAGTCCTTGAGGAGACTTGCAGAAAATGACCTTTTAACTAAGTTACAGCTTGTAGAGGGAGTTGCAGCAGTAAATATATTTGGTGGCCACTCTCAGGAAATCCAAGTTCAACTAGATGAGGCAAAGATAAATTCCTATGGCTTAAGCCTTGAACAAATATCAAAGACTCTCCAAACAACAAATATAAAGGCCCCAGGAGGGAGTATAAAATATGATGGGAAGGACTTAAAATTAAGGGTAGAAGAAAGTATCCTATCAACTGCCCAGCTTGAAAAAATATCAATCCCCCTTCCAAATGGAGGGTCTATTCCCCTATCAGAATTAGGAGTTATTGATTCAGGGATTGAAAACTTGCAAGCCTCCTACAGGCTTAATGGAAAGGAGGGCTTTGCCCTTTTAATTACTAAAAAAGCAGACTTTAACACTGTAGATGTTACAAAAAGTGTTAATGCAGAATTAGAAGATTTAAGGATGGATTATGAATATATAGATATCTTAATTGCAAATGATGATTCTATCTTTACAAACCAAATGGTTTCTAATATGGCATCTAGTGTTTTACTTGCAATCCTATTTACCATGCTTGTAATACTCTTATTTATTACAGAAGTCTCAAGGGCTCTAGTTATTTCAGTCTCTATGCCCCTTGTTTTTTTATCCACCCTTGGCCTAATGAAGGCTTTTGGTATGAACTTAGACCTAGTTACCTTATCGGCCTTGATACTAAGTATAGGCTTTGTAGTTGATACATCCATAGTAGTAGTTGAAAATGTAAATAGTCACTTTAATAAGGGTAAGAATATCTACAATGCAGCAATTGATGGAACAGATGAAATAGCAATCCCATCTATTGCAGGTGCAACTACAACCCTAATAGTAATGTTTCCCCTACTGTTTATAGAAGGCTTTGTAGGTGAAATGTTTAGACCCTTGTCAATGACCCTGATATTTGCTATAACATCATCACTCTTTGTAGCCCTTCTTATGATACCCCTACTAACAGTAATCCTTGACCCCTTTAAATTTATTAAATTAGGCAAGGTCATAAGCCTGTTAGGAAGGCCCTTTAATAAGTTTATGGATAACTTATTGGAAAGGTATTTAATATTATCAAGATGGGTACTTAAACATAGAAAGACAACCCTACTTGTACTTTTGGCCCTCTTACTATCAAGTGGCTTATTTATAAAAAATAATGGGATGGAGATGCTTCCTAAGTTTGACAGTGGGGTTTCCTATATAACCCTTGAAATGAAGCCAGGGACTCCCCTAGATGAAACCACCTTGACAGTATCCCTTTTAGAAGATTATTTAAGCAAACAAGAAGAAGTAGATAGCTTTGATTCAAGGATAGGCTATGAAAAAGGAAGTATGCAACAAGGTGATTTTGGCATGATGGGTACAGACCAAGCTATGATAACAGTAAACTTGTTTTCAAGAAAAGAAAGAGAAAAATCTATTTGGGAATTTCAAAAAGACCTAAGAGAAGAAATTGAAGCCCTTCCTGGATTAAATAGGTATGTTGTAAAGGAAAAGGGAGGGACAGCTGTTACAGGGTCATCAGCCCCCTTACAAGTTATGGTAAAGGGTGCCGAACCAGACATCCTCTATCACATAGGAGACCAGGCTAAATTAATTATCGAAGATGTTAAAGGTACGACAAACATATTTACAAGTTATAACAATCAGTACAGGCAAATGACAGTAGACCTTTCACAGGATAGACTAATGGAATTAGGCCTTACCAGTGCAAGTGTTTCAAAGCAGCTATATGGGAGAATGGAAGGTATCCAATCAAGTTCTATATTATCTGAAAATAATAATACAATAGATATTAATGTAGGCTATAAGGATAAGGATATTTCAGATATAGACTTTTTAATGAATACCCCTATAAAAACACCCCTAGGAGTAGAAGTACCCTTAAAGGAAATAGCAAGTGTAAGCATAGAAAACCGTTCCAATTTAGTTGAAAGAGAAAATATGTCTTATGTGGTTAGGATTTCAGGCTTTTCAGAAGACCGCCCCTTTAGCCATGTGGTAGAAGATATAAATAAGGACCTAGGGAAAATAAACCTTCCAAAAGGATATTCTATAGAGTTTACTGGTGAGCAAGAAGCCCTAACAGACTCAATAGGGGATATGGCTTTTTTAATTGGCTTAGCCATAATATTTGTATACCTTGTACTAGTCCCACAATTTTCTTCATTTATGCACCCAATAACTATAATGACAGCAATCCCTCTTATACTAATAGGAGTAGCCCCTGCACTTTGGTTAACAGGTAAGTATATGTCCATGCCAGTATTCTTAGGCTTTATCCTCTTAGCAGGAACGGTGGTTAACAACTCAATACTACTTGTAGATGCAATAAATAAGACCAGGGATGAAGGAAAGGACATGCAAGAGTCAATTGAGCAAGCTATAAGATCAAGATATAGGCCAATTATGATGACAGCCCTATCAGATATAGTAGGCATGCTCCCCCTAGCCCTGCAACTAGCCTTAGGATCAGAGAGGTTTTCACCTCTTGCAATAGCAGTAATAGGTGGTATGCTAGCAGCTACCCTTCTTACAATAATAGTTATACCCCTTATATATGTTATTTTGGATAGGTTTAAAGAGAAGTTTATGGTTTATTATACAAGTAAGGCATA
>CAZSLV010000120.1:0-5014 GCA_964607545.1 uncultured Gudongella sp.
AAGAAATAAAAACAGAAGAACTATCAGGAGATATCTATAGATTATACCCAGGTGGGTCAGCGCTAGGGATGTACTTAGCAATGCAAGATATTAAACCTGGAATAGACCCTTTATCAGAGGAAAATACACTAGTCTTTTCAGTATCAGCTTTAACAGGTCTACCAATAAGTGGGATAAGTAGAGTTAATGTAACAGGAAAAAGTCCATTAACAGGAACGATAGGGGATTCTCAAGCAGGAGGATTTTTTCCGGTACACCTTAAAGCAAATGGCTATGATGCAGTTGTAATAAATGGAAAATCAGAAAAACCAGTGTATTTATATATAGATGGGGATGAAATACAATTAAAAGATGCAAAAGATATTTGGGGGAAAGTAACAGGTGAATCAGAAGAGATAATAAGAAAAGAACTAGGTAGAGATGATATAGAAATATCTCAAATAGGACCAGGTGGGGAAAATCTAGTTAAATATGCATGTATTATAAACATGTGTAACAGAGCTAATGGAAGAAATGGAATGGGCGCAGTTATGGGCTCGAAAAATTTAAAAGCAATTGTAGTAGCAAAAGGAAAACCACAAAAAGCATTTGATCAAGAAAGGTTTTCAGAACTTGCTAAAAGTGTAGGACAGAGATTAAAGGAAAATGAATCAGTAGCAGGATTAGGGAAATATGGTACAGATGGGGATTTAGAAGCATTCTCAGAAGAAGGATTTCTACCAACAAAAAACTGGACAACAGGGTATTTTCCTGAAGGGGCAAATAACATTACAGGGGAAACAATGTACAATACAATTTTAAAAGAGAGAGATACATGTTTTGCATGTGCAGTCAGGTGTAAAAGAGTAGTAGAAGTAGAAGGCATGGTAGACCCCCTATACGGTGGACCAGAGTACGAGACAGCGGCAACCTTTGGTTCATATTGCGGGGTCACAAGCCTAGAATACGTATCCTTAGCAAATCAGCTATGTAATATGCATGGAATAGACACCATATCCTGTGGGGCCACAATAGCTTTTGCAATGGAATGCTATGAAAAGGGAATAATAGATAAAACAATAACAGAAGGAATAGATTTAAAATTTGGGAATGAACAAGCACTGCCACTATTAATAGAAAAAATAGCAAAAAGAGAAGGTTTTGGAGACCTACTGGCAGAAGGGTCTTACAGAGCAGCAGAAAAGTTAGGAAAAGAAGCTATACCACTAAGTATCACAACGAAAAAACAAGAATTTCCAGCTCACATGCCTCAATACAAACCAGCCGTAGGATTAATCTATGCAGTAAATCCCTTTGGAGCAGACCATCAATCTAGTGAACATGATCCATTCCTAGTAATGCCAGAAGATAGTAGGGAAAGAACAAGACTAGCAAAGTTAGGAATAACAAAAGGGTACGAAGATAATTTTACAATGGATAATGATAAGGTTAGATTTGCACTTGAAACACAAAAATACTTTTCAATATTAGATACTCTTTGCTTATGTCAATTTGTATGGGGGCCATCTTGGGAATTATACGGACCAGATGAATTAGTAGAATTATGTAAATCTGGTATTGGGTGGGACACATCTTTATATGAAATTATGCAAGTAGGAGAGAGACGAATAAATATGATGAGGTACTTTAACAAAAGAGAGGGATTTACTAAAGAAGATGATAAACTACCAGAAAGAATATTTGAGCCCCTAATAGGTGGGCCAACAGATGGTGTTGTCTTAGATAGAGAAGCACATGATAAAGCCAAGGAACTTTATTATGAAATAGCTGGGTGGGATAAAGAAACAGGAAACCCAACTAATTCTACCATGAAGAAGCTTTCCTTAGATTGGTTGTTAGAGCAATAGGGGGCCATTTGATGGAAGTTAAAGTAAACAAAAAAATTATTACTATTCCGGAAGGATATAAGGTAATAGATTTGCTGGATCATTTAAATTATGGAAGAAATGTTTCAGTATTTATAGACAAGACACAGTTATTAATGTCTGAGTATGAATCCACACAAATTAAAGAAAATAATAATATTAGGATTATAAGACCACTTGGTGGTGGCTAATCTATTAGGAGGTCAAATATGTTAAAATCTACACGAGAACTTGATAATCTTTTAAGGAAACATGAGGTTTATAGAGAAGGAACTTTGAATCTTATAGCATCAGAAAACTTTGCAAGTGAAAAAGTTAGAAGCTATTTAAGTGGGGATCTAAGCAATAGGTATGGCTGCTATGAAACCCTAGACCCATCAGATAGGGAATATACAGGGAATAAGTATATTCACGAGATTGAAATGGAAACACAAGAATTAGTAAAAGATATTTTTAATGCTAAATATGCAGATCTAAGACCAATAGGTGGGCATATGGCAGGGATGTCAGTAGTCTTGGCATTATTGGAGCCAGGAGATTTAGTGATTGAAGTTAGCTTAGCTGACTGGGGGCATGGACTTGTTGGACCAATGTGCCAAATACGTCAATTTGATGAAACAATTAAAGTAGAATATATGAAATTTACTAAAGATAGAGAAGTTGACGTTGAAAGTTTAAAAAAACAAGTCAAAGAACTTAATCCAAAATTAGTTATTTTCGGAGGTTCAGGTACTTTATTCCAAGAACCAGTTAAAGAAATAAGATCTTTGGCTGATGAGTTGGGATTCTATATAGCTTATGATGCAGCACATGTGACTGGACTTATTGCATCAGGACAGTTTAAAAATCCTCTTGATGAAGGAGCAGATATTATGTTTGGAAGTACTCATAAGTCATTTCCTGGACCTCAAGGCGGCTTTGTAGTTTCTAATAATAAAGATTTAATTATAAAAGTTGGGAACACTCTTTCTCCATCATTAGTTACTAGTCATCATTTAAATCGATTGCCATCATTTGCTGCTTCTATTCTAGAAATGCAAAAATTTGGCAAGGAGTATGGAAAACAAATTGTTGATAATTCCCGAGCATTAGCAAAGGCTCTGGATAAACTGGGCTTTAATGTAATGGGTAAAAATAAAGGATTTACGGACTCTCATCTTATATTACTTGACTTATCTGAGTTTATTGATGAGGCACCTGCTAAGTACTTAGAAAAAGCTGGCATCTTAGTATCTGATGACTTTTCAGGAGGAGTTCCAGAAGTCAGGGTAGGTACTCCTGAAGTGACAAGAAGAGGTTATAAAGAAGAGGATATGGAACAAATTGCTATATTTATCAAGAGGCTCTTAATTGATAAAGAATCTCCTGTAGAATTAGCAAGAGATATCGAAACTTTTGCAAGATCCTTTTCAGGAGTTGAATATTCTTTTTAAAAAATTAATAATTAAGGAGTAGTCGATGTAAAATTGACTACTCTTTTTAGTGTGTACTTTAGTTTTATAAAATGGGTATATATTTTATAAACTTAAAGATCGGAGTAGATATTTATGACAAATACAAATAGTGGATGGAATTTAGAAAACACTTATGCTAATTTATCAGATATTTTTTATAAAAGGGTTGAAGTAAAGCCAATAACAAAACCTGAACTTATTCTTTTAAATGAAAATCTAGCAAAAGACCTAGGCTTAAGTGCTGAGTACTTGCAAACAAAAGAAGGGGTAGACATCCTAAGTGGGAGTGCTCTTCCAAAAGGATCTGTCCCAATAGCCCAGGCCTATTGTGGCCACCAGTTTGGAAACTTTGTTATGCTAGGAGATGGGAGAGCCCTTCTCTTAGGGGAGCAAATTAGTCCAGATGGGTCTAGGTATGATATCCAACTTAAAGGCTCAGGAAAGACCCCCTACTCAAGGGGTGGAGATGGGAGGGCAAGTCTTGGACCCATGCTTAGGGAGTATATTATAAGTGAAGCCATGCACCACTTAGGAATTCCAACTACCAGAAGCCTTGCGGTTGTTAAGACTAGGGATAAGGTTTATAGGGAAAGGCCCCTAGAGGGTGGAGTTTTAACAAGGGTTGCCAGGAGTCATATTAGGGTTGGTACCTTCCAATATGCTTCCCAGTTTGGCAAATTAGAAGATGTAAAAGAATTAGCTGACTACACCATTACAAGACATTACCCCCACCTTAAAGAAAATAAAAACCCCTATTTGGGTTTATTAGAAGAAGTTATACAATCTCAAGCTAGGCTAATCGCAAAATGGCAACTTGTAGGCTTTGTTCATGGGGTTATGAACACAGATAATATGAGCATTGGTGGAGAAACAATAGATTATGGTCCATGTGCCTATATGGATTCCTATAATCCTGTCACCAAATTTAGCTCCATTGACTACCAAGGAAGGTATGCTTATGGAAATCAACCCGGCATAGGTCTTTGGAACTTATCAAGATTTGCTGAAACTATCCTTTATTTAATTGATGATGACAAGGATATTGCAATTAAACTTGCAAAAGATTTACTTGAGAATTATGGACCCTACTATGAAGATGAGTATTACAGGGGTATGGGTAAAAAACTAGGCTTGTTTTCACATGAAAATTTTGATAAAGAAATAATAGATGATTTATTAAACCTTTTAGCAAAGCATAAGGTAGATTATACAAATTTCTTCCTAGGACTTACTAATAGTGACCTTGTTGATTTGGATTTTTTTGAAAACAAAGACTACAAGGAGTGGGAAGGAGTATATGAGGATAGACTTAAATTGCAGGGAAAAACTAGTATGGAAATAAAAAAAATAATGGCAAAATCAAACCCTGCCATAATACCAAGAAACTATTTGGTTGAAGAAGCATTAAAAGATGCTGTGGAAAAGAATGATTATAAAAAAACGAAGGACTTACTTGAAGCTTTAAAAACACCATATGATTATTTAAAGGTTGATAAAAAGTTTATGAAGTCTCCCCCAAAAACTTTAATTCCATATAGGACTTATTGCGGAACTTAAAGAATAAAAAAGATTCCCTTTCCAAGAATGGGAGGCCTGACCGTTTCCAATCAAACCCTGGCTATTTTTTCATAGAAGAAATCTTTAGAGAAAATAGCTTCGGGAACTTTCAAATATTAATTAACTTTTCTTTTCTGT
>CAZSLV010000121.1:0-4985 GCA_964607545.1 uncultured Gudongella sp.
ACTCTTTTATTTTAAATAAAAAGTATTGATTTCATAGTATAATTAATGTAAAATAAGAAGAAACAAGAGAATAGATAGAATATTTTAAATAATATGTCCTTACATAAAATAAGATAATTTGGAAAAGAGGTTATGTTATGCAAAAGTCAACTATAAAAATCGGAGAACTTCTTTTATATGCAGGTAAAATAACTTCTGACCAATTAAAAAATGGATTAAAAATTCAAGAAGGTACTAATAAGAAATTAGGGGAAGTTCTTGTTGGGGAAAAATATGTTACCCAAGATGATATCGTTGAAGTCTTAGAATACCAGCTTGGCTTTCCTAGAATAGACTTAAACAAGTATGAAATAAACCAATCAGTTGTAACCCTCCTACCTGAGAATATTGCAAGAAAATACAAGGCCATACCCATAGATAAAAAAGGAAATAAGCTTATTATTGCAATGGTAGACCCACTTAACTTCTTTGCAGTTGATGATATAAAACTAGCCACCAAGATGGAACTAGAGTCAGTTATAGCAACAGCAGATGATATTACTAAGCTAATTGATAGGTATTATACTGGATCAGATACTAAGAAGGTTTTAGAAGAGTTTACAGGGAGTGACTCCTACCAAGATACTGACTTTGATGAAGTTGAACAAGCAGAAGTCACCTCAGCCCCAATAGTTAGGCTTATTAATTCACTTTTTGAACAAGCTGCAAGGAGCAAGGCTTCAGATATACATATTGAACCCTATGCTGAAGAAATAAGGGTTAGGTTTCGTACAGATGGAGACCTAAAGGAAATCATGAGCATTTCAAGGGCCAACCTTTCTGCCATGGTAACAAGGATAAAAATAATTGGTAAAATGGATATAGCAGAAAAAAGAATACCCCAAGATGGAAGGGTAGAGGCTAAGATAAACGATAGGGAAATAGATATGCGGATATCAACCCTCCCAACAGTTTATGGCGAAAAAATAGTTATAAGGCTCTTAGATAAGACAAGTTTTAACTTTACTAAAGAAGGCCTTGGCTTAAGTGAATACAACTTAAAAGTTTTTGATAATATTTTAAGATCACCCTATGGCATGCTCCTAGTAACAGGACCAACAGGTAGTGGTAAGACAACCACCCTCTACACAGTCCTAAGAGAGTTAAATAAAATTGAAAAAAACATAATAACAGTAGAAGACCCAGTTGAGTACAGACTAGGTGGAATAAACCAAGTCCAAGTAAATGTAAAGTCAGGTTTAACCTTTGCATCTGGCCTTAGGTCTATTCTTAGACAGGACCCTGATATAGTAATGGTTGGGGAGATAAGGGATGGGGAAACTGCCCAAATAGCAGTAAGGGCTGCTATCACTGGTCACCTTGTTCTTTCAACCCTTCATACAAACGACAGTCCATCTACAATAGCAAGACTTATTGATATGGGCCTAGAGCCCTATATGGTATCTTCTGCTGTAGTAGGAATTGTATCACAAAGGCTTGTTAAGACCCTTTGTCCAAAGTGCAAGGAAGCTTATGAAGCATCTTACACAGAATTAAAGATGCTTGGAAAAAGCCCAGATACCTCCCTAGTACTCCACAAGCCAGTTGGGTGTAATGCTTGTAATGCAGGTTATGCAGGAAGAAGTGCAGTTCATGAAATTATGGCTATAAATGAAGATATAAGAAAACTAATAGATTCAGGTGCATCAACAGATAAGATAAGGGATGAAGCAGTAAGTCAGGGTATGACATCTCTTTTCCAGTCAGCCTTTGCCCTAGCAGAAATGGGTAACACTAGCTTTGAAGAAGTTATGAGAGTAGGGTATAGTCTTGGATAAGGAGGAGTATTCCCATGGATATAGTAGAAATAGTAAATGAAGGTAGTAGACAAGGTGCATCTGATGTCCATATTACAGTAGGCATACCACCAACATTTAGGATAAATGGTGAATTAATCCACCAAGGTGAAAAAAAACTTACCAATATGGATACAGAAGACCTAGTAAGGCAAGTTATGAGTGACAAGCTTTTTTCAGAACTCCTTGAAAATGGAGAAGTAGACTTTTCTTATTCAAGTCCAGGCATGGGAAGGTACAGGGTAAATGCCTACACCCAAAGGGGGTCCTTTGGTATGGCCCTAAGGATTATACCACTTGAAATCCCAACCTATAAGCAACTTGGCCTTCCAAGTGTTTTAAGTGAATTGACAAAATTACCAAGGGGACTTATACTTGTAACAGGACCCACAGGAAGTGGTAAATCAACAACTCTTGCAACAATGATCGACCAAATAAATAGAGAAAAAAAATGCCACATACTAACCCTAGAAGACCCAATTGAATATTTACACAGACACCATAAGTCTATTGTAAACCAAAGGGAAATTGGGTCAGATTCAAAAAGCTTTCAAAAGGCCCTAAGGGGGGCCCTAAGGCAAGACCCTGATGTTATACTTGTAGGAGAGATGAGGGATTTAGAAACCATATCAATTGCTATCACAGCAGCTGAAACTGGCCACCTTGTCCTATCAACCCTTCACACCCTAGGTGCAGCAAAAACCATTGACAGGATTATAGATGTATTTCCACCCCACCAGCAACAACAGGTAAGGGTCCAGTTATCATCAGTTATTCAATCAGTAATCTCCCAGCAACTTCTTACTAAGGCAGATGGCAAGGGAAGGGTAGCAGCCCTAGAAGTAATGGTAGCAACACCAGCAATAAGAAACCTAATAAGAGAAGATAAGATCCATCAAATAGATACAGTTATTCAAACTGGGGCAAAGTTTAAGATGCAGACCATGGATGCAAGCTTAATGACCCTTTATCATAAGGGGCTCATTTCAAAAGAAACTGCAATGTCACAGTCTATAAACAAGGAAGAAATGAAAAAATATATAGTCTAGGTGGTGCCATATGATATTCAAGTACAAAGCTATAGCTAGTAACGGTCAAAGAATAGAAGGAGTATTTGAAGCAAACACTGAAGCTGATGTTATTTCTATGATAAAGGGAAATAGGTACATTCCCCTTGAAGTAAAAAGAGATATAGGAACAGAATCGCAAATTGAAATCTTTAATAAAAAGGTAAAAAAGAAGGACCTAGCAGTATATTGTAGACAGTTCTTTGTAATGATAGACTCAGGACTTGGCATAGTAAAGTGTCTCGATATTTTAGCCTCCCAAACTGAAAACAAGGTCTTAAGAAAGGCCACGGCAGAAGTAGGAGAAGAAGTTCAAAAAGGTCTAACCCTTTCAGAAGCCATGACAAAGCACCCAAGAATCTTTCCAACCATCCTAGTAAGCATGGTAGAAGCAGGAGAAGTTTCAGGTAACCTAGATGGAATACTAGAGAGAATGGCCATTCACTTTGAAAAAGAAAATAAGATAGAAAACAAGGTTAAGTCAGCCATGATCTACCCAATGGTCCTTGCAGTAGTAAGCGTTGTAGTAGTAGTATTTATGCTAATCTTTGTTCTACCAACCTTTACAGGTATGTTTGAAGGAACAGATGTCCCCCTACCATGGCCAACTAGGTTCTTACTGGGTTTAAGTGACTCCTTAAGGGATTACTGGTACATGTATGCAGGTGGTGTAGGACTTCTAGCCTTTGGACTAACGACCTTCTTAAGGACAGAAGATGGAATACGAGCCTTTGACAACATAAAATTAAAACTACCAGTAGTTAAAACAACCACAGCAAAGGTAATCACATCAAGATTTACAAGAACACTTTCAACCTTAATGGATTCAGGTATTCCTCTTATAAGGTCCATGGAAGTAGTAGCAAATGTTGTAAATAATGTTGTAATAAGGGATAAGTTAATAGACTCTATAGACCAAATAAGAAAGGGAATCCCCCTCTCAAGATCCGTAAGAGATGTAGGAGTATTTCCACCAATGGTAGATTCCATGGTTAAGATAGGAGAGGAATCAGGTAGCTTAGATGAAGTCCTACTTAAAACAGCAGACTTTTACGATGAAGAAGTAGAACAATCCCTAATAAAGCTAACCTCAATGCTAGAGCCACTAATGATAGTTTTTATGGCAATTTTAATAGGATTTATAGTAATAGCAATGTACCTACCAATGTTTGATATGATGAAGACAATATAAGTACAATTATGAAATCACAAATCACAATGCACAATTGTCTTGTCATTCCGAGTACTACTATCTTGTCATTCCGAGTGCAACGAGGAATCTTTTATCCTCTGTCATACCAAGTGAAGCGAGGAATCTGTACTATTTGTCATTCCGAGAGCATCGAGGAATCTTAATCCTTTGTCATTCCGAGTGAAACGAGGAATCTTTACAGCATGTCATCTTTTCATTAATTCTATATGATTTGTGAACTGTGATTTGCGAATTGACCCAAGGCTTTAATAAAATTTATATATACTTAAAGCAAGCAAAAAACTGAAGGTAAAATAAAAAGGAGGAAGAAAAATGATTAATTGGATTCAAAAGAAAAGAAACAAGAAAGGGTTCACCCTTATTGAACTGATTGTAGTAATTGCAATTTTGGGGATTTTGGCGGCGTTGGCTGTACCGAGATTAACTGGTTCTAGAGACACAGCTAACAGGAGTGCAGTTTTAAGCAATCTAAGAACTATTGAAAGTGCTCTTAGTATAGCTGAAGCAGAAGGTGTAATAGGTACAGGAACAAATGATGCTATTATAATGAGTGATTTGACTGGCAGTGATAAATATCTATCAGCTCTTCCAAGTGGTCCAAAAGGTGTAGCTTCATATGACTTAGCTGGTGGAAGAGCGATAGTTAAATTTACTGGATCAACATTACCTTTTAAGTTTACGCTAGTAGATGATGCTACTGGAAATAATACTAATGGCTATACATTAGATGATTTTGCAAATTAATGGTAAACCAAGCCTGTCACCTAACTTATTGAATATTCTAAGGAAATAAGTTTGTTATGTATTACAATTAAATCATTTAAAGCAAAGCAAGACTTAGACAGATTATTTCTGCTTAATTCTTGCTTT
>CAZSLV010000122.1:0-4922 GCA_964607545.1 uncultured Gudongella sp.
CACATTTTAAAAAGATGAATTGACAGGAATAAATCTTTGTGCTATAGTTATATATTGCATATTAATGTTTATAATGGGATACTTATGAGAGAAATTAATCCTGTTATAGACATGGACTGACGAGTTGATACTACCAAAAGCTAGAGCTTTTGGCTATTTTAGTTTAATGAGGGGTGAAGTTTTAATGGTACATCCTGTAACATTTGGTAAGCGGGTCAGGATGAGTTATTCCCGCATCGATGAAGTATTAGACCTTCCAGATTTAATTGAAGTACAGAAATCATCATATGATTGGTTTCTAGAAGAAGGCCTAAGAGAGGTTTTTGAAGATATATCACCTATCCAAGATTATACAGGCAACCTAATTTTGGAATTTGTAGACTATCATATTGAAGATGAAGTTAAATATGATGAAAACGAAGCTAGAGAAAGAGATGCAAATTATTCTGCACCTTTAAAGGTAAAGGTAAGGTTAATTAACAAGGAAACTGGAGAAGTAAAGGAACAAGAAGTCTTTATGGGCGATATGCCACTTATGACCGAAAAGGGAACTTTTATCATAAATGGTGCTGAAAGGGTCGTCGTAAGTCAGTTAGTTCGTTCACCAGGAGTATATTTTGTCGAATCTATTGATAAGACAGGTAAGAGTCTTTTTTCATCTACTTTAATTCCAAACAGGGGGGCATGGTTAGAGTATGAAACAGATTCTAACGATGTTGTTTATGTAAGAATTGATAGAACAAGAAAGGTTCCTATTACTACCTTACTAAGGGCCTTAAAGATATCCACAGATAGTGAGATTCTAGAAGTCCTGGGTGAAACAGAACATGTCTTATCCACCATTGAAAAAGATTCCACTAAAACAGAGGAAGAAGCCCTACTAGAAATATATAAAAGACTAAGACCCGGAGAACCACCTACTGTAGATAGTGCAAAAAGTCTTTTAAATAATTTATTCTTTGATCCTAGAAGGTATGACTTGGCTAAGGTTGGTAGGTATAAATTCAATAAAAAACTATCTTTATACAATCGAATTGCTGGCAATAAAGCTGCCCACGATATAGGAAATCCTTTAACTGGTGAGATATTAGTTGAAAAGGGAGAAAGAATTAGTAGAGATAAGGCTATTGAAATTGAAAATAGCGGGATTAATACTATAAATATTTTAATTGAAGATGATAAGGAAATAAAGGTTCTAGGAAATAATTTCGTTAATGCACAAGCCTTTAACCTAGACTTTTCACTTGCTGAATTTGGTTTAAAAGAAAAGGTTTATTATCCATTAATGAAAGAATTAATTGACTTATATCCTGACACTGAAGAATTAAAACAAGCCATACAAGATAGGCTAAAAGACTTATCACCAAAACATATAATTATAGATGACATTATAGCAAGTATTAATTATGAATTTAACTTATTTTCAAAGATTGGTATAACAGATGACATCGACCATCTTGGAAATAGAAGGTTAAGAAGTGTAGGAGAGTTACTTCAAAATCAATTTAGAATAGGTCTTGCAAGGATGGAAAGGGTTGTAAGAGAGAGAATGACCATCCAAGATATTGAGGTTGCAACCCCACAAGCTTTAATTAACATAAGACCTGTGGTAGCTTCTATAAAAGAATTCTTTGGTTCTAGCCAATTATCCCAGTTTATGGACCAGACAAATCCACTTGCTGAATTGACCCACAAAAGAAGGATGTCAGCCTTAGGGCCTGGTGGTTTAAGCAGGGATCGAGCAGGCTTTGAGGTTAGAGATGTTCATAACTCCCACTATGGTAGGATGTGTCCTATTGAAACCCCAGAGGGGCCAAATATAGGTCTTATAACATCCCTAACAACCTATGCTAGGATAAATGAATATGGATTTATTGAAGCACCCTATAGACAAGTTAAAAATGGACATGTAACTGGAAAGATAGACTATGTCACTGCTGATATAGAAGATGAGCTTGTTATAGCCCAATCTAATGAGAAGTTAGATGAAACAGATGCTTTTGTAAACAATAGGATTGTAGCAAGGGGTAAATTTGGAGTTGTAGATATATTTAATCCAGATGATATTGAATATATGGATGTTTCTCCAAAGCAAATAGTATCAGTTGGTACTGCTATGATACCATTTTTAGAAAACGACGATGCAAACAGGGCTCTGATGGGGGCCAACATGCAAAGACAAGCTGTACCCCTACTAAAAACTGAGTCCCCAATTATCGGGACAGGTATTGAGTATAAGGCAGCTAAAGATTCAGGAGTTGTTATAATTGCAAGGGCTGATGGGGTAGTTGAAAAGGTTACTGCAGATGAAATAACTATTAGAAGAGATGAAGATTCTCAAGTAGATAAATATAAATTATTGAAATTTAAAAGATCAAACCAAGGTACAAGTATTAACCAAAGACCTATAGTTAAAGAAGGTGAAAAGGTTAAAAAATCTGATATTATAGCAGATGGTCCAAGTACAGAATTAGGAGAAATAGCCCTAGGTAAAAACCTCCTAATAGCCTTTATGACTTGGGAAGGTTACAATTATGAGGATGCTATCTTGCTTAATGAAAGATTAGTGATAGAAGATGTTTTAACATCTGTTCATATTGAAGAATATGAGTCAGAAGCAAGGGATACAAAACTTGGAGCAGAAGAAATTACTAGAGACATCCCAAATGTAGGGGAAGAAATGCTTAAGGACTTAAATGACCTAGGTGTAATTAGAATAGGTGCGGAAGTTAAGGCAGGGGACATACTAGTTGGCAAGGTAACTCCTAAGGGAGAAACTGAACTGACAGCAGAGGAAAGACTCCTTAGAGCTATATTTGGAGAAAAGGCAAGAGAAGTAAGGGATACCTCACTAAGAGTTCCTCATGGTGAAACTGGAATTATAGTTGATGTAAGAACCTACTCTAGGGAAAATGGCGATGAGCTTGCACCTGGTGTAAACCAAATGGTAAGAGTTTATGTTGCAACTAAGAGAAAAATAAATGTTGGAGATAAGATGTGTGGTAGACATGGTAATAAGGGTGTAATATCTAGAATCCTGCCAGAAGAAGATATGCCATACATGCCAGATGGAACTCCTGTAGATGTTGTCCTTAACCCACTTGGAGTACCTTCAAGGATGAACCTTGGTCAGGTCTTAGAAGTCCACTTAGGCCTAGCTGCAAAGAAACTAGGTATCCACATCACAACCCCAGTATTTGATGGGGCAAATGAAGAAGATATCATGGATGCCCTTAGAAAAGCTGATTATCCTGAAAATGGAAAGATTGAATTAAGGGATGGAAGAACTGGAGATACATTTGCTAACCCTGTTACTGTAGGTTATATGTATATGCTAAAACTCCACCACTTAGTTGATGATAAAATCCATGCAAGATCAACAGGACCTTACTCTTTAGTTACCCAACAGCCACTTGGTGGTAAGGCACAATTTGGGGGACAAAGATTTGGTGAGATGGAGGTTTGGGCCCTAGAAGCTTATGGAGCAGCCCACACCCTACAAGAAATCCTAACTGTTAAGTCAGATGATATTGTAGGAAGGGTAAAAACCTACGAAGCCATTGTAAAGGGTGAAAATATTCCAGAACCAGGTATACCAGAATCCTTTAAGGTTTTAATTAAAGAGCTTCAAAGTTTGGCCCTTGACATTAAGGTTATAGGGGAAGAAGTTGGAGAAATAGAATTAAAAGAATCCTTAGATGATGACTTGGGTAGCTTGGATTTAATTAGCGAAAGTGCAACTAGTGAAGACTTATTTATAGACGATAGGGACAAAGATTTTGACGAAGATTTACCTGGAAAAAGATCTATGATAAATCAATTAGAAACAAAAGAAGTGCCAGTAGGATTTTCAATAAAGGAAAAAGATTATGAAATATCAGAGTTAGATGAAACTGAAGATGATCCAGATGATGAAAGCATAGATTAATACTTGTTACTTTAATATGAAAGGAGAGAACGCTCCTTGTTTGAACAAAATACTTTTGATTCAATAAAAATTGGGCTAGCTTCACCAGAAAAGATAAGACAATGGTCTAAAGGAGAGGTTAAAAAACCTGAGACCATCAACTACAGAACGCTTAAACCTGAAAAAGAAGGCTTGTTCTGTGAAAAAATATTCGGACCAACCAAAGATTGGGAATGCCACTGCGGTAAGTACAAGAGAGTTAGGTATAAGGGAGTAGTATGCGATAGGTGTGGGGTTGAAGTTACTAAGGCTAAGGTGAGAAGGGAAAGACTTGGTCATATAGAACTTGCAGCACCAGTATCACATATTTGGTATTTTAAAGGAATACCAAGTAGGATGGGACTTATTTTAGATATGAGCCCAAGAGCCCTAGAAAAGATTTTATACTTTGCATCCTATGTTGTTATAGAGCCAGGGGATACCCCAATGTATGCAAAACAACTCTTAACAGAAACTGAATACAGGGATGCCCTAGACAAATACCACAATAAGTTTAAGGCTAAGATGGGGGCTGAAGCAGTTAGAGACCTCTTAGAAAAGATAGATGTTGAAACAGAGTCAGTTGATTTAAGGGCTCAACTAAAGGATGCTTCAGGACAGAAAAAAATTCGTATAACTAGAAGGTTAGAAGTAATTGAAGCCTTTAGACTTTCTGGCAACCAACCAGAATGGATGATTTTAGATGTAATCCCAGTAATACCTCCTGATTTAAGACCTATGGTCCAATTAGATGGGGGTAGGTTTGCTACATCTGATTTAAATGACTTATACAGAAGAGTAATAAATAGAAACAATAGGTTAAAGAGACTACTAGACTTAGGAGCTCCTGATATTATTGTTAGAAATGAAAAAAGGATGCTACAAGAGGCCGTAGATGCCCTTATTGACAATGGGAGAAGGGGAAGACCAGTAACAGGCCCTGGTAACAGGCCACTTAAGTCCTTATCCGATATGC
>CAZSLV010000123.1:0-4856 GCA_964607545.1 uncultured Gudongella sp.
TGAAACATTTCCATTTTTTCAATCCTATCAAAGGCTTCCTTCATCTTATCTACATTTAGTGTTACTGCAAGCCTTATGTACTTATCTCCATTACATCCAAATGCTACTCCTGGGACGACTGCAACTCCTGCTTCTTTTAAGAGCTTATCAGCAAAGTCTACTGAATTAAGGCCTGTTCCTTCTATATTTGGGAATAAATAAAAGGTTCCCTTTGGTTCCATTACTTTAACCCCTTTAAGCTTATTTAACCTTTCATAGGCATAGTAGGACCTTTTTTTAAACTCCTCAAATAAAAAGGGTTGAATTTCTTTTCTTAATCTCAGGGCATGGAGGGCTGCTCTTTGGGATGGTTCTGGGGCTGTGTATACATTGTTTTCATTTATAGCCTTAAATACTTGTATAAATTCACTTTCACCTAAGATATACCCAATTCTCCACCCTGCCATAGCAAAATTTTTGGAAAAACTTCCCAAGGTAATTGTCCTCTCCCTCATCCCTTCTATGCTAGATATTGGAATAAAGGGTCCTTCATAGCTATAAAGGGTATAAATATCATCAGCTATTATAAGAAGGTCGTGTTTTTTTGCAATTTCTGAAATTGCTTCAAGGGTTTCTCTGCTTAGGCAAGACCCTATTGGGTTATTTGGGGTGTTTATTATAAGGGCCTTTGTCCTTTCATTAATGGTCCCTTCCAACCTTTCAATATTTATTTGAAAGTCTTCTTCTTCTAAAAGCTCTAGAAAAACAGGTACCCCTCCAGCCATCTTTACTTGGTCTGGGTAGGGCGGAAAGTGGGGGCTTGGAATAATAACCTCATCTCCCTCATCAAGTAGGGCTTCCATTACCATCCACATTCCCTGGCAGGCACTTGTTGTAACCATAAGCTGGTCAAGGCCAACCTCCATTTGGTATTCTTCCTTATAGTATTGTTTTAGTTCTTCTCTAAGCTCTTTAATCCCAAGTGTGTCCGTATAGTGGGTAGCCCCATTTAAGACATCCTCAAAGGTCTTTTCTACTATTCTCCTATCAGTATGTATATCAGGGTCTCCCAGGGTAAAATTTATTATATCTTGAATTTTCCCTGCTCCATCTGCGCTTTTTGCTAAGTGATTTGCTTGTGTTTTTAAATACTTCTTTGAAATAAACTTATTTTTCATTGTAACCTCCATTTTTACTTAAGATACCTGCTCTTTTTTTGATATAACTTTATAAAATATCCCCCCTCCTAGGGAAGATGCTAATAGTATGGTAAGGGCGTTTCCAATAAAGTATTGACCCAGCCTTGGTAAAAGAAGACTTTTTATCGTAAGGATAATAAAGACCATAAGGCCACTTGCTAGGATAAGCCTTAAGCTTGTTTTCTTAAGACTTTCTTTATTTATAAACCTAAGTTTTTTTTGTAGGTCATATAGGCCATATATACTTGCAACTATTAAAGACAAACTAGTACCAAGGGCAATTCCATTAGCCCCTATTAAAAGTACTAGGATAATATTAAAAATTACATTTAAGGATAGGGCTAAAAAGGCTATAAATATCGGCTTATTTGTGTATTCATTTGCATAGTAAATACGGGTAATTAGGACAACTAGGCTTGATCCTATAATCCCTATACCATAGTAGATTAAAAATTGGCTGGTTGCATAGGTTGCATCCGGTCCAAATTCCCCTCTTTCATAAAACATCCTGATAATAGGTTCAGCTAAGCTTAAGAGTATAATACTTGCTGGAATTGTAACCTTAATAATTAGGCCTATGGAGTACCTTATGGCATGCCTTAGGTCTTCTTTTTTAGACCTTATATCCTTTTCAGATATAACTGGAAAAATGGCAGTTACAAGAGCCATAACAATAAGGCCAGTAAATAGGCTAATAATTTCATCTGCATAGGTTAATTCTGCTATGGTCCCCTCAATTAAAAAGGACCCTATGGCATTGTCAACCGCCAGGTTAATCTGATGGATTCCAACCCCTACTAGGATGGGGATTAGGAAGGTATTTAGGTGGATTAAGGACCTATCCTGTATTAAAAGGTAGGGCTTGTACCTGTATCCTTGATTTACAAATACAGGTTCTGCAAGTATATAGGCCTGGACTCCTACAGCTAGTATTCCAGCGACCATTAGGCCTTCTAGGCCGAACTTTCTAGAGAAAAATAATAAGTATAAAATATATACAAGGGCATTTGCAACCCCGCCCTTTCCCCCTGCCCTAAAAAGGTGCTGGCTTTGCAAATAGCCTCCAAATATGGCCTTATAAATATAGGCAAGTATTATGGGGCTTCCATACCTAAACAAGGTAACAGTTTTATCTAATTCTAATTTAGAAAAGCCTGGTGCAAAGACCCTGACTATTAAGGGGGCTAGGATAAAGCTTATAATTACCATAAATAAACCTACTATAGACCAAAAGGACAAGAGGTTGTGGGTAAATTCAAACCTCCCCCTTTGCCCATCCCTTTTATCAATTTGCTGGTAGAGGGGGACTAGGGAGACCAAGAGGCCTTCTGAGAGGATGGCTATTATAAATATAGAGGCCGAGAAAGCAACAAGGTAAGTGTCAACCTTGAAGTTTGCCCCTATAAAGAAGGCTATTAATATTCCCTTAAGGAAGTTTAACAGCCTTGCCCACAAGCCAAATGTTATAAGGTCCTTGGTTTGTTTTTTTATTGTGCGAAAAGACATCATCTTTAAGATTACTCCCTTTTTTAAATGTTCTTACTTATTCATGCCTTTTAGGTAGAAAAAGAGTACCCTTTCTATTTCCAGCTGCAATTTGTGTAATTATATCCTTGGTCTTTCCATGGGCCACAATCATTGGTATCCCGTACTTGTTAACAGTTCTTGCAGCCTTTAGCTTGGTTTGTATACCGCCTGTTCCAAAAGAACTTGTAAGGCCTATGGAAATGTTTTTTTCAAGTTCATCTACATCTTCAACTATGGATATAATATGGGCATCAGGGTTTTCATTAGGGTTTTTATCACAAATCCCCTCTATATCGCTTAACAATATAAGTAAGTCCCCTCCCCAAATCACAGTTGAATAAGCGCCTAACATATCGTTATCGCCTATTTTTATTTCATCAACACTTACTGTGTCGTTTTCATTTATAATTGGTACTACCCCCTCATCAAGAAGGGTAAAAAGTGTGTTTCTAATATTTAAAGTCCTTGTCTTTGAATCAAAATCATCCTTGGTTAAAAGAATTTGGGCTATGTGGATTCCGTACTTTTCAAAGACCCTCCTATAGGAGTCCATCAACTCAACTTGACCTATGGCACAAAGGGCCTGCTTGTAGTTTATATCTTCTTTTCTAGACCACTTGCCTATGGTAGAAACCCCAGCTATCCTGGCCCCTGAAGATACAACTATTACTTTTTTTCCCTCATCCATCAACTTCTTAACCTGGAGAGCAAAGTTTTCTAAAAAGTCCTTATCTATTTTCCCATCTTGGCTGGTTATGGTAGATGAGCCTATTTTTATGAGGATTTTTTTACTTTCATTTATCATTATATTATCCATTATAACCTACTTTCTAGTTTGCCCTTGGCCCATTATTAGGTACTTGTGGGTTACTAATTGTTCTAAGCCAACTGGCCCTCTAGCATGGGTTTTTTGTGTAGATATACCCATTTCTGCTCCAAATCCAAATTCTGACCCATCTGTAAACCTGGTGGATGCATTTACATAAACAGTGGAAGCGTCAACTTCCCTTTGGAACTTGGTAGCATTTCTTAAATTTTCAGTAACTATAGCTTCTGAGTGCTTGGTCCCATACTTATTGATATGGTCTATGGCTTCATCTATATTATCTACTATCTTTATAGCTAGAATATAGTCTAGGAATTCAGTTTCGTAGTCTTCTTCACTTGCAAGATTAGCTTCTATATAGGCCTTGGACTCTTCATCAGCCCTAAGTTCTACAAGGTCCTTTAAGGCATTTTCAACTTGAGGTAAAAAGTCTTCTGCTACATCCCTATGGACTAAGAGGGTTTCACAAGCATTGCAAACCCCAACCCTTTGAGTTTTAGCATTCATGAGTATATTAAGGCCATCTTCAAGGTTAGCTGTCTTATCTATATATAAATGGCAATTTCCTTCTCCAGTTTGGAGGGTTGGAACAGTTGCATTTTTTACAACATAATTTATTAAGTCAGCCCCACCACGTGGGATTATTAAGTCTAGGAAGTCATTTGACTTTAGCATTTGATCAACCAGACCCCTGTCTGTATCGTCAATAAATTCTACCGCCCCTGTTGGGATAGTTGAATTAGCCAGGCCTTCTTTTATAGCACTAACAAGGGCCCTGTTAGAATTTATGGCAGATGATGACCCTCGTAATAGGATAGCATTCCCAGATTTTAAAGCAAGGGCAAAAGCATCCACTGTTACATTGGGTCTAGATTCATAAATTATCCCTATTACACCAAGTGGGACAGACATCTTAGATATGGTTAGGCCGTTTTTTAAGGTCCATACCCTTTCTGACTTCCAAATTGGATCATCTAACTTTATAACAGTTAAGATTCCATCTATTATAGACTCAACCCTAGACTCATCCAGTAAGAGCCTGTCAATTAAACCTTCCTTCATATTACTTTCTCTTGCAAGCCTTATGTCTTCCTTATTAGCTTGTAGGATTTCATCCATATTATCCCTAATTGACTTTGAAACATCTAAAAGGGCAACATTTTTTTCCTCGCTAGAGGCCTTATTTAGATATTTTGAAGCTTCTTTTAAAATTACTCCTATTTCCTTTAACCCTTCCATTTCCCTGCCTCCTCCTATATTAATCCTTTAGTCTATTATAGCAGAAGAAAAGGCAATTCACAATTGAAAAGATAAGATCCTTCGCT
>CAZSLV010000124.1:0-4797 GCA_964607545.1 uncultured Gudongella sp.
AATAACATTTCCTTTTTCCATTATAACTTGTCCTCGGGAAATTGTATATGTTGGGAAAGCCTTTAAGACCATACCCTCATATGGTGACCAGTCTACATCAGTTGGCATCATATCAGCCTTCATTTCTATTTCCCTATCAGGGTTAAATATTACTATATCTGCATCATAGCCTACTTGAATATCACCTTTTTGTGAATACATTCCAAATGTTTTTGCTGCATTTGTAGAAATTAGTTCAACCATCTTGTTAATGGAAATTCTACCCCTACAAACTCCATGGGTATAAACCAAAGGAAGTAACATACCTATGCTTGGTAAACCATTTGGAGTTGCATTGTATTTACCATTTCCAGAATCTTTTAATTCTGTTGGAAAACCACAATGGTCTGTACTTATTGTAGTAATTAGCCCCTTGTTTATACCATCCCATAAGGCCTCCTGGTCTACTTTTGATCTTAAAGGAGGACTACATATATACCTATGACCATTTTCTTTGCCATAATAGGAATCATCAAGACACAAATAATGTATGCATGTTTCAGCTGTAATCCTATTGCCAGTTCCCTTTTCACGAGCGAGAATATCTAGACCTTCCTTGGTTGAAAGGTGGAATATATATAGGTTCCCATTTACATACTTATTTATATAAGAAACCCTGTTAACTGCCTCAGCTTCAACAATATTATCTTTTGCAATTGGAAAATCTGTAGCTTCAAGGTTTCCAGATTCTATACTTAATTTTTCTCTAAACAAGGAAATTGAATCATTTTCAGCGTGTACTCCTAGGATGCCACCTTTTTTACCTACAGCATCTAAACCATAAAGGAGCATTCCATCATCTGACATCCTGCCTTGCTTGCTATAGGTCATATACATCTTAAAGGAAGGGGCTCCCATATCAATTATATGGCCCAGTTCGCCAATTATCTCCGGTTCTGATTTAGTTGGGCAAACATGAAAACCAAAGTCTATTATGGCCTCTCCCTCTGATTGGGAAATTCTTTTTTCAAGAGATTCTTTTAAACTTAACTCCTTATCCCATTGAATTGCAAAGTCCAAAAATGTAGTTGTGCCCCCAAAGGCAGCTGCTCTTGTTGCTGTGTAAAAATCATCAGCTGAGTACTTTCCCTTAAAGGGGTGGTGAATGTGAACATGGGGGTCTATTACCCCAGGTATTACATATTCTCCACTTGCATCTATAACCTCCTTGGCATCTTCTCTCAAATTCTCACCAATTTGTGTAATCTTACCATCTATTATACCAATATCGCATTTTTTTGTTATATCCTTAGTTACTAAATTCCCGTTTTTAATTATCAAATCTAGCATATATACACTTCCCCAGCTACATAATTTTCTTAATTCTATCAGCTACTATATCTAGCTCATCATCATTTATTCCAATGTGACAAATCATTCTTACATGATGGTCTCCTATTGGCTTACATTTAAGTCCCAATTCATCTTTCTTAGCTGCAAACTCAAGAGCATTTAACCCACTTGGTGAAACATCTATTTTAATTATATTAGTTTGAACTTGGTCCATATCAATACCCAGTCCAAGGTCTTTTAATTTTTTAGCTAAAACTTTTGCTTTTCTATTATCTTCTGAAACACTCTTCCAATCTTTTAAAGCTCCTACACAAGGTGCAGCAATAACTCCAGCCTGTCTCCAGCCTCCACCAATCATTTGTCTCATAAGCCTTGCTTTTTCAATCATTTCTCTACTTCCTACTAAAACAGAACCTATTGGGCATGCAAGACTTTTAGTCATACAAAGTCCAAGTGCATCCACGCCTTCTACTAGTTCAGCTGGGTCTATATCTAAAGCAACTGCAGCATTTAAAACTCTAGCTCCATCTAAATAAACAGATAGTCCATTATCATGAGCTAATTTGCTTACCTTGTCAATATAGTCCTTATCTAAAACAAGACCCTGGTTAAGGTCAAATGTATTTTCAAGACAAAGCAAGGTAGTAGGTGATGATTGAATGGCATCTTTTATAAAATGTTCTTTTAATTCTTCAAAATCAAACTTACCTTCCTTGGTTGAAAGTGTTCTTCCTTGCACTCCACACAACATTGCCATTCCAGCTCTTTCAAGGTTATACATATGTGATTTATCGTGAATTATTACTTGGTCTCCCCTGTGTGTCATAGAAAGAAGGGCAAGTTGATTACTCATGGTACCTGAAGCAGTAAAAAGAGCTGCTTCTTTACCAAATAGCTTAGCTGCCATTTCCTCTAATTCTATTACTGTTTGGTCATCTCTCATTACATCGTCTCCAACTACAGCATTTCTCATTGCATCCCTCATTGCATCCGTTGGCTTTGTCACTGTATCACTTCTTAAATCAAAGATCTTTTCCAATCTTAAACACTCCTTTATTATTTAGAAGAGTCTTGTTCACAGAATTTAGATAATTCTAAACCCATATATAAAATCATCATATCTAGAATATTTTCTGCATTGTATCCAAATACTTCTTCTATTTTTTTTATTCTTCCAATCATAGTGTTTCTATGAATATATAAGCTATTAGCTGTTGTATTTTTATTAAGGTCATTTTTAATATACTGATAAAAAGTTTCTATCAACACCCTGTTTTTAGGTGAATCTAAGTCTATGTTTTTATCTAAGATAAGGTCTCTAAGTTCTTCCCTCTTGTGGCAGGGTATGTTTTGTAGTACATATTCACTTAAAACATCTTTGTAAGAAACCAAGTCTTCTTTTTTTGTATATTCATGGTCTATTATATAAACTGCTATTTCAAACCTTTTAGCTATTTGAAGATAGTTTTCTGCTACTCCACCATATGCTAAGCCTGATTTATGTTTAGTAAGTATCTGTATACTCTTAGATATCTCTAAAGCTACTTCCTTATACTCAAAAGGGCTTAAATTTTTTAAATTTCTAATAGGAACTAATATTATGAGTATGTCTTGAATGAAAGTTAAAACTATATCAGGAAACCTGTATAATTCTTGATTTAAATCCCTTAAAAAATAATCCCTATCCCTATCATTAATTATCCCTGCATCTTTAATAGGCCTACTTCTGTCTATCCAAATGTCTTTTGCATCTACTGCAAATATATGGTGAGAAAGCTTAAGATTATACCCTAGGATGTCTCCTCTTTTTATAATGTCCCTATCTTCTAAACCATTAGAATTTATTATTTCATTCATAAAGTTCGCTCTTAACCTATATTCAAAAAATATTTCTCTTTCAACATAAGCTTGTTCTAACATCAATTCAGCTGTAAACTTTACTAGCTCCCCGAATTTCATAAGTTTCTCTGGGTCCCCAGTCATACCTATAGCTCCTACTATATTGTCATTAAAAAATATAGGAAGGGTTATCCCTGGCTTTACCTCTGGTATAAGCCGGGCTTCAGATTCATTGATAATACGATTTTTCTTGTTTTGAATAACTTCAAAAGCACCCTGATGAAATTTACCAATTCTATCCTTGTGACCACTTCCTATAATTCTAGCCTCAGCATCCATTATGTTTACATTGATTTGTGTAACTGACATGGTCTTATCAACTATCTTTTGTGCAATTGTAGAATCTAACATAATAACCCTCCTTAAATGATATTCTTATATGAACATTATACACTCTTATAATCTCCAATTTCAGCAAATATATCAAATAAAGAGGGCTGGGTATTTTTTTACTTTACTTCATCTTCTTTGTTAAGAACCATTGTCATTAAAGCTCCTCTTACTAGTACACCATTGTATGTTTGCTTGAAGTATGCTGCACCTTCATAATCATCTACATCTTCATCTAATTCTTTAACTCTTGGTAGGTGATGAAGTATAATTGGTTTTTTAGTACAGTTATCTATTAGAGCTCTATTTAAGTCATATAAACCGTCGATTTTAGCAAATTCTGCAGGATCTTCAATTCTTTCCTTTTGAATTCTACACATATATATAACATCGACATCTAGTATTGCATTTGCTAAATCTTCTGATTCCACATATGTGTTCCCTTTTTCTTTTACTATGTCCTTAATCCAATCATTTGTTTTAAATGTATCTGGACTGACAAATACAAATTCTATGTTGTCAAAGTTTGATAAACCTAGTGTTAGTGAATGAGCTGATCTGGTATGTTTTAAATCTCCTACAATAGCTACTTTTAGGTTATCTAATCTACCTTTTTCTTTTTTAATTGTAAGCATATCTAGTAATGTTTGTGTTGGATGCTCATTTGGACCATCACCTGAGTTTATGATAGGAATTCTTGAATGACTATCCGCTTCAACTGCAGCACCCGCTTCAAAATGTCTAAGTGCTATAACATCTGCATAATTTTCAATGGTTTTTATTGTATCCTTAAGAGTTTCACCCTTCCATACTGATGATGTTGTTTGAGCATCAGCCATTGAGACAACTCCACCACCTAATCTTAACATTGCTGTTTCAAATGAAAGTCTAGTCCTAGTTGATGGTTCGTAGAAGAATGTACATAAGATTTTGCCTTTAAGTGGTTGAGCTGTAGATTCACCTTTTACTATAGGCTCAATTTTTTCTGCTAGGTCTAAAATGTACTCTATGTTGCCTCTACTTAAATTCTTTACACCCGTTACACTTTTTCCAGTTACCTTTTCCATGATATCCTCTCCTTTTTTTATTCTCTATATCTATTTTATACTCTTATTACAATTAATAGATTGTAACTTATAACTTACTTAAGCTGATTTATCTATACTAATTTATGCTTTGTGCACACATTAGTTTATTATTAGATAACTAGATGTAATTTTAATGTTTACTTTAACT
>CAZSLV010000125.1:0-4787 GCA_964607545.1 uncultured Gudongella sp.
AAATAAAAAATTTAAAACTGGGGCGATGATATTGGCAGACAAAGGCTATACTTTAGAATGTTTTAAAATATTTGACAATGTAAATACTCAAATTTGGACCCTGGTTGACAAAAGAACTTATGGTTATGCCAACAAGGCCCATGCAGACTTCTTTGGTATTAAGGTTTTAGATATTGTAAACAAAGACCTAAGAACTTTTATAAATACTGAAGAAGCTAATATTTGTATTTCTAACAATACAAGGGTTTATGAAATGAAAAGAGAGTTAACAACAGATGAGTGGGTAATGTGTAAAAATGGGCATAAGAACCTACTAAAAATAACAAGGACTCCTATTTTAGATGATAACAATAATGTAGAAATGATAGTATGTATGGCTGAGGATATAAGTCAACAAAGGTACTTGGAAGAGCAAAAAAGACTAAAAGAAGAAATCCTCTATCTAATGATAGAATTTACCAATGAATTACTTACAAATACAGATTATAAGAATGCCCTTTACAAGGGAATTTCTAAATTAGGCCAAGCTACCAAGGTTGACAGGGTCTACTACTGGGAAAACCATTTAGATAAAAGTGACAACAAGTGGTACACAAGTCAAAAATACGAATGGACAAATGATGGAGTTGAGCCTGAACTAGATAATCCAGTAATGCAAAATGTCCCCTTTGAAGATGTGTGGGACTTTGTAGATATCCTATCTAAAAGCGAACACTTTAATTACCATGTTAGGGATATAGAGAACGACTTTACTAGGGAATTTTTAAGTGCCCAAGATATCCTTTCTATTTTAGTTCTTCCAGTTATCATAGAAGGTAACTTTATTGGTTTTATAGGCTTTGATTCAACTAGTCATGAAAAAGAGTGGTCTGATATAGAAATATCTCTCCTCCATTCTTTTGTCCTCCTTTATAAAAAATCTGTCGAAAGGGATATGCTAGAAGAAAGGGTATTAAAGGTAAAAAATAACTTTGATAACTTTATAAATACCATACCCGACTTATTAATAGTTGTAGACTTAAATGGCAATGTTATCTACGCAAACCATAGCGTTTACAATAGGTTGGAATACACAAAGGAAGAAATAATAGGAAAGTCAATTTTAGACTTTCACCCAAGTGAAATTAGAGAAGGAGTTATAAAAATCGTTAAAGCCATGTTAAATGGTGAAAGGGATTATTGTTCTTTCCCCCTTATATCTAAAAGTGGTGAATTAATAGATGTTGATACCCGTACCACAAGAGGGGTTTGGAATGGAGAGGAAGTCTTATTTGCAGTAACTAAGGATGTAACAGACTTAAAACTATCAGAGGAAAAGTTTTACAAGGCCTTTAACAATAGCGGTGTATCCATGTTTATAACAAGTTTTAAAGAAGGAAGGTTTATAGAAGTAAATGACACTTTTATTAAAACAATGGGGATTGAAAGGGAAAAAATCATCGGGCAAACATCAGAAGATATTAATCTTTTTAGGGACCCAAATGAAAGAAAGAGGATACTAGAAAGAATAGAAAAAAATAAAATAATATCTGGGTCAGAATTTAATATAAATGGGAAGGGGGGATCCTTAGTAATTGGCCAATTTAATATAGTCCCCATATATATAAATAAAGAACTTTGTCTCTTAAGCAGCATGATAGATATGACTGAACAAAAAATGATTTTAAAAGAACTATCTAAGGCAAAGGAAACTTCAGATTTAGCTAATAGTGCTAAGAGTGAATTCCTAGCCCATATGTCCCATGAAATAAGGACCCCAATGAATGCTGTAGTTTCTTACTCTGACTTATTATTTAATACAGACCTTTCTTTAAAACAAAGAGAATACATCCGTGGAATTAAGTCCTCTGGTCAAATGTTAATGAATATGATAAATGACACCCTAGACTGGGGAAAGGTTGAAAGTAGTGGTATCGAACTTGAAGAAAAAGCATTCTACCTAGATGAAGTTTTGGAGAATGTTCTTAGGCAAATTCAATTTAAAAGTAATATTAACCAAGTAGACATCCTTATCCATAGGGATGAGAATATTCCTAAGGTCCTTGGAGGAGACCCCCTAAGGTTACAACAAGTACTATTAAACTTACTTTCAAATGCAGTGAAATTTACAGAAAAAGGCCAAATAGATATAAGTATAAGGTTAAAGAATATGATTTCAGAAACAATTGAATTGGAATTTTCAATATCTGATACAGGAATTGGGATAGCTAAAAAAGACCTTGATAATATATTTGAACCCTTTAAACAAGCTAGCAATGTAAGGGCAAGTAATGTTACAGGGACAGGTCTTGGACTTGCTATTGCTAAGAAGATAGTAAACCTTATGGGGGGGCATATTGGGGTTATAAGTAATATTGATAAGGGGAGTACTTTTTACTTTAACTGTTACTTTGCAAAGAAAAACCAAGATGAATTAAGAACAAACACCAACCCATATATAGAGAATTTAAATATAGAAATAAATAATAATAATAAGTATGAAAGCATAAAGGTCCTTGTAGTAGATGATAATGAAATAAACCAAGATGTGTTAAGGGAAATTTTAAGAAGAGCTGGAATTAATGTAAGAGTAGCTTCAAGTGGTCATTCTGCCATTGAAGAAATAAGTAAGGAAAAGTATGACCTTGTCTTAATGGACTTGAGGATGCCAGATATGGATGGCTACCAGACAACTTCAAAGATAAGAGAGCTTTATACTTTAGAAGACCTACCTATTATTGCAGTTACTGCAAGTGTCTCCTATGAAGAAAAAGAAAGGGCTATAAGCAGTGGTTTTAATGATTACCTTATAAAGCCAATTGATAAGAAAAAGCTCCTAGATTTAATTAAGATTGAAACTAAGATAAGAAGGGATAAAAACAAAGTTTTAGAGGCTAGTGAAAAAGTACCAGAAGAAATTTATAATATTAAGGGGATAAATGTCAAAGAATGTTTAAAGCACTTTGATTATAATACAACTTTTTTAATTAAAATATTAAGAAAGTTTTATGCTAACCACAAGGACTCTGTAAATGAAATTAAACAAGCCTACCTAAGTGGAGATTTAAACAAGGCTATAAGAATTTCCCACACAATAAAGGGAATAGGTGGGGAGATAAGGGCCCATGAAGTATATCAATTAGCAAATTTATTAGAGGATGCAATAAATAACAATGACTTTAGTGAAGACTTATTAGAGTCTCTAGATAAGGAACTAAGTATCTTATTTAATTCTATAAAAGATTTAAAGGAGCCTCTTAATTTACAGGAGGGTTTTAATCCCACGGGAAAACAAGAATTAAGCATAAGACCCCTTGTAAGTGAATTAAAAAAGCTACTTAGAGAATCAGATATGGACTCTTTAGAACTAGCTGAAAGGTTATATTATCTTAGTGAAGGAACCACAGTAGTAGATCAAGCACAAAAAGTAAAAAAGCACTGCGAATTATTTAATTTTGAAGAAGCCCTACAAGTATTAGAAGAAATGGATGGAGGATTATATGTTAACTAAGGCCAAAGAGAAAACAAGACTACCTAAGGTTTTAATAATTGATGATGACCCAAATATGATAGCTATACTTGGGAGCATCCTAGGCAATGAATTTAAAAGACAAGTTACAACTAGTGGGAAAAAGGCTTTAAAAATTTTAGAAAACACTGATGACCTTCCAGATGTAATCTTGTTAGATTTAATTATGAAGGGGATTGATGGTTACGAGATTTGTAGCATTATAAGAAGTAATAAAAAGTTAAAAGATATTCCTATAATTGTAATAAGCGGCTTAACAGATGGAAACAGTATAAAAAGGGCAATTGATGTAGGGTGTACAGATTATATTAGAAAGCCTTTTGAAAAAAAGGAAGTTAAAGCTAGGGTTTTAAAGCATATTGAGGATTACCATAATAAGAAGGGCTTAGAAAGATCTAACTTAGAATTAAGTAAGAGGATAAAAATTCTAAGCATAGAAAACTCTGACTTTCAAATGGCGACAATATTTGCTTTAGCAAAGCTTACAGAATCAAGAGATGATGATACTGGGGCCCACCTTGAAAGGGTTAAGGGCTTTTGCAAACTTATACTAGAAAAATTAATGTTAACAGAAGAATATAAAAATATTATAAATAAAGACTATATAGACTTAGTTGAAAAGGCTTCCATCCTCCATGACATAGGAAAGGTAGCCATAGAAGATAGGGTCCTTTTAAAACCTGGCAAGCTAACAGAACTTGAATTTCAAAGGATGAAGATGCACACCACCATAGGAAGTGATACCTTAAAAGAAGTTTCAAAAGAATACCCTGGTAATAAGTTTATTGAAATAGGTATAGAAATAGCCCGCCACCACCATGAAAGCTGGGATGGTAGGGGTTATCCTGATAAGTTATCAGGGGGCCAAATTCCCCTATCAGCAAGGGTTGTAGCAATAGCAGATATGTATGATGCCCTAAGGTCTAAGCGAATATACAAAGATGCATATTCCCACGAAAAGACCCTAGAAATCATAAAAGAAGTAGGGGGCAAAGACCTAGACCCATTTATAGTAGAGGTATTTCTCAAATACAATGAAGAGTTTGATAAAATGTATACATCTATAACAGAAGATAATATTTAAAACAAATATAATTCCTCAGCAAAAACTCAAGGCAAGCTAGCCTTTTTGTAAGTTTTTATTGGGGACTTTTTTATTAGGGTAAAAGATAAGATTCCTCCTTCCACTCGGAATGACAAGCTGGTCTGTCATCCAGAGCGATTGCGAAGGATCTGTGTCTTGTCATCCAGAGCGCTAGCGAAGGATCTTATCCATCCG
>CAZSLV010000126.1:0-4756 GCA_964607545.1 uncultured Gudongella sp.
AAAAATTCATTTATATCATCCTTAAGACTTATATCCCTATTAATTAATAATTTAGCTAGGACCTTAGAAATATTATTTTCTATAGCTAGGGCCTCATAGTTTGCACTTTTATTTTTAATAAACCAACTAGTCAAATAATCCCTCCAATTTTAAGTATATAAAAAAGGTAAAACTTAGATATTATCTAAATTCTACCATTATATAAGCTTAATTGCTAGAAAAATCATCCTTTTTTGCTTCACTTACACCTAAGCTTGCATTTCTAGAATAAAGCAAGCTAAGTTGCTCTTCTTTATCTGTAATTCTATTCTTTAAATCTTCTATTTCACTTGCTAAAGAAGTGTTTTTAACCTTAAGTTCTTTAATTTCTTTTTTAAGTGCCATTTGCCTAATAAGGCCAAATAAACTTGCAACTAGGGCCCCTAACAAGACACAAATAAAGATTACTATTGCTTGAGATAGCATTATTTCTGTAAATATAAAATCAATAGAGACTACTTCAGAATTACTTAATGCAAATATTCCTATTATAACTGCTAATATGAGTATAATAACAAAACCTTTTTGCATTTTAAATACCCCCTAGTCTTTTAATTAGTTTTACCCCTTTTTAGACTAAACCATACTGGAGTAGCTATAAATAGGGATGAATAAGTTCCAGAAATCATACCAAGAAGAAGTGGAAGAGCTAAAACCTTAATATCTTCTACCCCTAAAAAGTATAAAGACGATACTGCTATTACAGTTGTAAGAGTCGTATTTATGGTCCTTCTTAAACTTAAGGCTACACTTCCATCAATGATATTCTCTAAGCTTGCTTTTTGATTTAACTTAAGTTCCTCCCTAATCCTATCAAATATAACTATGGTATCATTTATTGAGTAACCAACGATTGTAAGGATTGCAGCTATAAAAGAGCTGTTAACAGGTAGCCTAAGTATTGAATATATAGCCAATGTAATTAATACATCATGTACTAGGGCGATAATTGCTGCTAGTCCAAACTTAAACTGGAACCTAAAAGATATATAGGCAAGCATTAAGCCTGCTGCAATCAATACAGAAAGAATGGCCCTTGCTTGTATTTCCTTCCCCATTAGGGGACCAAATTTTTGTGTTTGAAAATTATTATCATCCATCTCATACTTATCTACAAAACTATCTACAATGGTCGATATTTGATCGTTAGATAAGTCTAGGGTAGATTTAATAATCAATTCTTCCTTGTTTGCCCCTGCATGAATAATGCTGGCATTATTGTCAAATGGATCAACAAACTCCTTAGCTTCTTCTACTTCTACAAATTCTCCTATATTTAATTGAATTAAGGTACCTCCAGTAAAGTCTATTCCATAGTTTAAACCTTTTACAAAGAACATACCTAAACCTACAACTATGACTATAATAGATAGGAGGTATGTGTATTTTTTATTTTTTATTACTTTCATATTTTCCTCCTCCTAAGCCCCATATAATTTAGTATTTTTGCCGCCAGTTAAGTTAGCCATTAAAATCAAAACGTATTTTGTAAAGAAAACTGCTGTAAGTATTGAAGCTACAATACCAATTATTAAAGTTACTCCAAACCCCTTAATAGGTCCTATCCCAAAGTTATATAAGACTATACCTGCTATTAGGGTAGTAATATTAGCATCCATAATGGAAGTTAGGGCCCTTTTAAAACCCCTGTCAATTGACACTCTTAGGGTCTTACCTGCATGCAATTCTTCTCTAATTCTCTCGTATATAAGGACATTTGCATCTACTGCCATACCTATTGAAAGAACTAGACCAGCAATTCCAGGTAGGGTTAACTTTACATTTATTCCAATCATTACACCAACTACTATGGTAACATATACACCTAGTGCCATTGAAGCAACAAGTCCAGGTATCCTGTAAACAAAAATCATAAATAAAAATATCAACATAAGGGCAACTGCACCAGCTAATATACTTCTTTCATAGGCCTCTAATCCCAAGGTAGGTCCAATTACAGAAGTTTGTAGTTCAATCATTTCAACTGGTAGGGCACCTGCTCTGATTAGGGTAGTTAAGTTATTAGCCTCTTCTAATTGAAAGTTTCCAGATATTACTGGTCTTCCATCAGCTATAGGGTCCCTAACCACAGGGCTAGATATTACTTCACCATCTAGGACAATGTACATTATCCTATCTTGAGTTTCTGTTTTTTGAGACAATTCAGATGTTGCTTGGTAGAAGGCTGAACCTCCCTCCTCATTTAAAACTAGAGAAACGACTGGTTCTTCTATTCCTAAATCATTTTTTTGAAAGATGACTTTGGTATCAGCGACATTTTTACCAGTTATGACAACTTGGCCTTCTGGTGTTACAAATTGTAACAAGGCAGTCTTTCCAATTAACTCAATAGCTTCTTGAGGATCGCTTAAGCCTGCTAATTCTATTCTTATCCTCTTATCACCCTCTATGGCTATATTGGGTTCTGATACTCCTAAACCATCTACCCTTTTAGAGATTATAGCCTTGGTTTCTTCCATCATTTGCCTTAACTCTGTCCCGCTTGCATCTGTATTAGCTTCTAAAACTACATAAACACCACCAGCTAGGTCTAAACCTAAATCTATGGAGTTTTTAGCACTTTCGTATTTTACTCCTCCTATTTCTACTCCATTTACTCCAAAATAAGCAGCACCAGATAAAACTGCCACTATTAAAAGTAAAATAATTATACTTTTACTCTTCATCTTCTACCTCCTCCTCATTTAAATTAGCTAAGATTGAAATTGCACATTCAATTCTCTTTTTTTCCATCTCGCAGCCAAGTTTAAAGGGTCTTTTAATATCATTATTTGAATAGTAGGCATTTGCATGGCAACCCCCACTGCAATAAAATCTGGCCCAGCAATTTTTACAATCTTCTTTTGTAAATACGTTGGCTTTTTTAAAATCTTCTTGTAATTCTACATTCCTTATTCCACTTTCTAAATTACCTAGAAGAAAATCCTCTTCTCCAACAAATTGATGGCATGGGTATAGGTCTCCTTCTGGAGTAACAGCTATATACTCACTTCCTGCTCCACACCCCACTGACCTTTTAATTATACAAGGGCCTTGTTCTAAGTCTATCATAAAATGAAAAAACATAAAATCTGGATCTTTTGATTTTAGTTTTATGTATTCTTTAGAAAAGTTTTCATACTCTCTTAATATATCTTCTAAGTGTTCTTCTCGTAAAGCATAGTCTTCTGACTCTGGTGTTACTACTGGTTCTATAGAAATTTTTTTAAAGCCTTCCTCCAAAAAATGAATTGCATCCTTACCAAAGTCTAAGTTCTTATTAGTAAAGGTCCCCCTAACATAATAATCCTTATCTTTTCTTAATTCTACCATTTTTTTAATTTTTGGAAGGATAATATCATAAGACCCATTTTCACTTACAGTCTTTCTCATATTATCATTTACAGATTTACGACCATCTAAGCTTAAAACTACATTTTCCATATTTTCGTTGATAAATTCCATTTTATCATCATCTAACAAAACCCCATTAGTAGTGATGGTAAACCTAAATTTTTTATTATATTCTTTTTCTAATTTCCTTCCATAGGAAACCAAGTCTTTTACTAGGTCAAAATTCATCAGGGGTTCTCCCCCAAAAAAATCTACTTCAAGGTTTTTCCTATTTCCAGAACTTTTAGCTAAATAGTCTAATGCCTTTACCCCTACATCATAGGTCATCAAGGTCTTAGCCCCTTTAAAATTCCCTTGAGAAGCAAAACAATAATTGCATTTTAAATTACAATCGTGAGCAACGTGTAAGCACATAGCCTTAACAATGTTATCAGGATTATAATTATCTATTTCCAAGCCTTTATTTGACCTAGAAAAAAGTAATTCATTATCAATTAAAAAACTAATTTCATCATAGGCTCCCTTAATTTGATCAAGGTCCCAGTCCTTTTTAAAAGCTTCTATAATTATTTCTTTATTATCCTTATTATAAATTTCAAGCATATCATAAACTATTTTATCAACTATGTGAACTGAACCGCTATTTACATCTAGTACTACATATTGATTGTTAAGATGAAATTTATGTATTAAATTATAATCTACCATATTTCCTCCCTAAATTGACTCAAATAAAAAGCAGTGGATAAACCACTACCCCTTACTAAACTTCTATTTTTCACATTTTTGATTGCCAACTGTGCAAGAAGTCTTGCATGCTGATTGACATGATGTTTGGCATTCACCACAGCCACCTGTACTTAAAGTATCTTTTAGCTTCTTTTTAGTAAGTGTTTTTATGTATTTCATCATATGCCTCCGTTATTAATAGATTTGTAATGTAGATATTATAACACATACATTAAAAACAGCAAAGAAAATTCTTATATAAGCATTAAGAAAACTCCCCTTAAGGAGTTTTCAATAAATATTCTTAGATGTTTTTAACTCCACCTTGAACTACAGATCCAACAGCCCATCTTGTTATTTCTAGTTTTGTTTTAGCACTTCCACTTTCAATAGTTAAGACATCTACCTTAACACTTACTATTTTCCCATAGATTCCACCTATTGTTACTACATCATCCCCTACTTTTAAACTACCTCTCATTTCTTTAATTTCTTTTTCCTTTTTTCTTTGGGGTCTAATAGCAAAAAAGTAAAAAATTACTAATAAACCTATAGGAAGTATAAACGCTTGTAACTGTTCCATTAAATAATCACTCCTTTTCTATTATATATTATACAACATTTTTAAAGAAAT
>CAZSLV010000127.1:0-4653 GCA_964607545.1 uncultured Gudongella sp.
TTTTATGCAAGAAAGGAGTTTTCGTATCATGAGGTTATTAAGTTTCTACAAACTATAGAATATAAGTATTTAATTGGGCCTAAAAGTTATTGTAATTTATTACAAGATGGTTTTATACTAAATGATTCAATAAAAATGACAGACTTATGCACTTTAAATTTAATAATTGACAAGGAAAGTAAATTTATAAATAGAATTGAACCTTTAAGTGTCAGTAACTTAGATGAAGTGATCAAGATATATGAAAAGTCTTTTAAGTCTTTTGCATCCAAAAATGTTTTAACTAAGAGGCTAGAAGATAAAAGAGGGTCAGCCTATGGTATTTTTAAGGGGGAAGACCTTGTTTCTGTTGCCTTTACAGACTTTGAATCAGATAAGGAAGCTTTAATTGTTGGTGTAGCAACCCTAGCAGAATATAGAAATAAGGGTTATGGGTCAGAACTTGTAAAGTACCTATCTATTAACTTACAAAAAAGGGGTAAGAAGGTACATTTAGAATACGAGAGCAAAGTAGCAGGTAACATATATAAGAGACTGGGATTTACTGTAGTTGATTCAGTATATAAGTATTGGAATTAGGGAAAAGGTTTGCACGCTTACGGTATGACTAGACATTGATAAAGTATTAACGAATTTTTCATAATAATCTGTAAATTCAGACTAGACAAATTCTCAAACTTATATTATTATAAGTATATGATGTGTGATATACACATTTATTACTCAATAAAAGGAGGGAATAGTTGATGGAAAATAATCAAAGAGAGAATTGGGGTTCGCGAATTGGGTTTTTGATGGCAGCAGCTGGATCAGCAGTTGGTCTAGGTAATATATGGAGATTTCCATACTTAGCTGGAGAAAACGGTGGTAGTGCATTTATTATTATTTATTTAGCATTCGCGCTTGTAATTGGTATCAGTGTTATGATTGCAGAATTTGCAGTTGGAAGAAGAACGCAACTAGCTGCGGTGGGGGCTTATAAAAAGCTTGACCCTAGGTTTACCTTTGCGGGAGTTTTAGGAGTATTGAGTGCCTTCTTTATAATGGGCTTTTACCCAGTAGTAGGTGGTTGGGCTTCAGCTTATGTTTTAAAATCTTTTACTGGTCTTCTTTCAAACCCAGCAGGTATTGGAGATGTATTCGGGGCTTTTATTGGAAACCCAATAGAACCATTAGCTTGGATGTTGTTTTTCTTATTACTTAACATCTTAATTGTTGCTAAAGGTATAGCAGGTGGTATTGAAAAAGCTGGAAAAATCTTAATGCCAACCTTATTCGTACTTTTAATATTAATAGCTATTAGAAGTATAACACTACCTGGTGCATCAGCAGGTTTATCATTCCTATTTAAACCAGACTTTAGTAAAGTAAGCGGTGGAACTATCCTAGCAGCACTAGGACAAGCATTTTTCTCACTTTCCTTAGGTATGGGTTGTATGATGACCTATGGAAGTTACCTTAATAAGAGTGAAAATTTACCAAGTAACGCACTAATAGTTACTATAATGGATACAAGTATAGCTATCCTAGCTGGTATTGCAATATTTCCTGCCTTGTTTGCATTTGGTCTAGAACCAGCTGCAGGCCCTGGATTAGTATTTGTTGTTGTTCCTCAAATATTTGCAGCTATGGGTGGACTTGGAACACTATTCTCCGCAATTTTCTTTGTTGCTCTTACTGTAGCTGCCTTAACTTCATCAGTTTCACTTCTTGAAGTAGTAGTAGCCTACCTAATTGACCAAAGAGGCTGGGGAAGAAAAAAATCAGTTTATTCAGCTGGTGCTATAATGGTGGTAACAGGTACTTTATCATCATTATCAATGGGCTTAATGTCAGGTGTATTAGTTCTTGGAGTAGGTTTCTTCGACTTCTTTGATATTTTAACTGATAAGATTTTCTTAGCTATAGGTGGTATGATCCTAGCTATATTCGTTGGTTGGTTTATGAATAAGGATGACTTAAAAGATGAACTTACAAATGGGGGAACAATACAATTTGGTCTATTCAATGTATGGTATAACCTAGTTAAATATGTAATTCCAATAGCAATTGCTATAGTAGCAGTAATAGGTATACTATCAATTGCCCAAAAAGGACTTATGGTCTTTGGACTTGCAATCATAGTAGTTTTAGCAATATTCTCTAGAAAACTATAAATATGGTTAAAATAAGCATCTCAAACTTTGAGGTGCTTTTTTTTATCTTTTTTTGTTAGTGTAATTAAAAAAAGTTTTTATGGGTATCAATAAAAAGTAATAAAAAGGGGAGAATATTATGAATTTAGAAGAAATTAAGAGTTTGCCTCATAATTTGATTGATAAGATAGATGGGGTTGATAGTTTAAAGGTATACCTTGTTCAAGACTTTGATTTAAAGTTCTTAAAAGGAATGGTTAAGTTTGGCTTGGATATATTTGGTGAATTAGGTATGGATAAGTGGGGCCTAGTACCCCAAATTAGACATGGGAATGTTTATGTTTTAACTGAAGAAGATAGTAGACATATAATAGGACTTGCCATTTTAATGAGGGACTGGGAAGATTTTTACAAGGCTTACTTATTTGATTACGCCATATCTGAAAAATTTCAAAGCATGGGTTTAGGCTTTGAGTTTCTACAAATCATAATTGAAAACTTGCATGACCAAGGATTTGATAAGGTAGGTTTGACAGTTGATGTTAACAATGAAAAAGCAGTTAAATTATACAGGGACAAGGTGGGTTTTAAATCAGTACTTTATTCTGTAGATGAATATGGTAAGGGCGAAGATCGCTTTATGATGGAATTAGACATAGACGAATTTTTAGGAAAGAACAAGAGAAGATAAAAAAACCTAGTACAAGATTCTTGTACTAGGTTTTTTAAGTTTTTAGTCATTTAGGTAATTTGTAATTTCGTATTTTTCTTTAACAGAGTTATACCAACCTTGGTAAGATGCATTTATTTTTTCCGTCTTAATGCTTTCCTTAATTTGATCAGAAACATCTTCTAACTTTGCTTTATCACCCTCTATAACTTCAACAACCTGGATTATATGGTAACCAAAATTTGTTTTTACAGGGTCACTTATATCCCCAGCTTTCATACTAAAGGCAGCTTCTTCAAATTCAGGTACCATTTGACCTCTTTCAAAGAAGCCAAGAGCCCCACCATTTGAAGCATTACTAGCATCTTGTGAATACTCCCCTGCAAGCTTTGAAAAATCCTCTCCACTATCTAGTTTTTCCTTAACTTCCTTGGCAGTTTCTTCATCGTTTACAAGGATATGGTTGGCATTGACTTTACCAGGTGTGTCAAAGGAACTCTTATTTTCAGTAAAATTATTAAGTACTTCCTCATCTGTAACCTCTATATCAGGACCAAGTAATTTTTCAATCCCAATATTTAATCGAATGTTCTTCTTAATCGATTCATCAGTAAAGTTATAATATTCCATAGCCTTGTTAAATTCTTCTTCTCCTCCATAAGATTCAATCATTTGAGCATAATCTTCATCAATTTCAGAGTCTTTTATTTCTATATTGTTTGCTTGCATTTCTAGTTCTAACATTTTTTCCAAAATTAGGGCTTCTAAAACCTCATTGCCACTTTGTTCTACTAAATAATTATAGAATTCATCTTTTGTTATTTCCATATCATTTACCTTAGCTACAACCTCTAAGTCACTTGGATTAGTTTCTTTTTCACATGCTGCCATAAAGACACTAGTTATCAAAACTAAGACTAGCAAAAGCATACTTTTTTTGCCTATTTTTTTTGTGATACTATTCATTATATCTCTCCCTTTCTTTTTAATTCTATGTTAGTATACCATAAATATATAATAAAAGTATTGCAATTTTGTTACTCTTTATTATTTATGACGAATATTTTTAATTCCATTAATAAAAGATAAGATTATTGGTCCCTTCTACCACTTTATTAAAAAAGGCATATGTGGTAATATTGATTGTATAAGATAAACATTAAAAATAGTAACCTGCTTATAATTTATAAGGGGTTATTCAAATGAGGTGCCTTTATGACAACTTTGTATACAGAAAGATTAAAGCTAAGAAGGTTTAAGCTAAGCGATTTAAATGACTTTTATGAATATGCTAAAAATCCAAATGTAGGACCAAGTGCTGGATGGGAATATCATAAGTCTAAAAATGAATCTATCCTGCAACTTACTAATTTTATAAAAAATAAGGAAATTTGGGCTATTGAACTTATAGAAAGTTCAAAAGTAATTGGTTCTGTTGGCTTACACCAAGACCAAAAGAGAGAAAATCCCAAAGCAAGAATGATAGGCTATGTATTAAATGAAGATTATTGGGGTAGGGGGTATGCAACGGAAGTTGTAAATAAATTAATAATTTATGCTTTTGACAATTTAAAGTTGGATATACTATCTGTTTACCATTATTCATTTAATGAAAGGTCAAAAAGGGTTATAGATAAGTGTGGATTTCAGTTTGAAGGAAAATTAAGGGCAGCTTCTATGAAGGCTAATGGTGAAATATATGAAGACATGTGCTATTCCATGTTAGAAAGTGAGTTTAGGGAATTACAAAGGACAAATTATTTACTTATTAACGAAAGGTGAGAGAAAATGAAAAAGAATTATAAAATTATTTCTATAGCAATATTAGTTTTAATTATAGGTATATTT
>CAZSLV010000128.1:0-4578 GCA_964607545.1 uncultured Gudongella sp.
AATTTATGGTCTTAGGAATTTTCCTATAGGGTCTGAAGTGATTTTCCCATCTTGGTATATAGTAGTTCCCCTTAATATTGTCCTTACTACCTTGCCTTTAAACTCCATTCCTACTAAGGGAGAAACCTTGTGCATATAAAACAAGTCATCTGATTTAAGTGTAAATGTATCATCTAAGTCAACTAAGACTAGATCTGCATCATATCCAACTTCAAGCTTTCCCTTATCTTTAATGTTAAATCTTTTAGCTGGATTATTAGAAATTAAATCAGAAATCTTTTGAAGATCAAGGCCTCTCTTATGGAAACCTTCTGTTAGCATAACATTCATTGTGGATTGACAACCTGATATACCACCCCAAATTTTGAAGAAGTTTTTATCTGTCTTTAAGGACATAGGTGAAGGAGAGTGGTCTGAGCAAACAATATCTACATGTCCACTTTCTAATTCATCCCAAAGCTTATTGAGAGTATCTTTAGACCTTAGTGGAGGACAACATTTTCCTATACCGCCAAGAGTTTCTAATTGATCATCTGAAAAAGCAAGATATTGAGGAACTGTTTCACAAGTTACATCTACCCCTCTTTGTCTAGCTTCATATACCATTCTAACACCTCTAGCAGTACTCACATGAGCGATGTGGGTCTTACATTTAGTTTCTTCTCCAAATAAAATAACCCTTTGAATAGCTTCAATCTCACTGATTTCTGGTCTAGAATTTAAGAAGTCCTTTTGTGATAACTTTCCTTCTTTTTGATAGATTTCACTTAGTTTGTTTGTTATATCTCTATTCTCTGCATGAACAGATACTGGGAGTCCTAACTTCGAAGCAATTTCCATCCCCTTAAAGAGGGTCCAGTCATCTGCTCCTTCAAACTCTTCAAGGCCACTAAAACATGTAAAAGCTTTAAAGCCAACTACTCCACGTTCTGCAAGTTCTTCCAAATCGCCCAAGTTACTTGGTGTTAAACCTCCCCAAAAACTATAGTCTATGAGGGAGTTTTGCTTTGCCCTTTCTAGCTTTAAGTCAAAATTTTTCCCATTTATAGTTACAGGGCTAGAGTTTAATGGCATATCTGAAAATGCTGTGAAACCTCCCGCTGCAAGAGCTGAAGAACCAGTCCATAAGGATTCCCAATCTGTCCTGCCAGGTTCATTGAAATGTACATGACAGTCGTATCCACCTGAGAATATATGTTTACCTTTAGCATCTATCTCTTCTTTTGCAGTGCCTTTTATCTCTTCACTTATTTCTACTAATTTACCATCTACAACACCAATATCAAGTTTTGCTACTTGCCCATCTTTTACTAAGCTTCCATTTCTAATTATTAAATCAAAATTTGCCATTTTTCTGCCTCCCTTTCTTTACCTTAATATCTTATAAGTTTGATAAAAAAACTTATCTTCACTTAAATCCTTAGCCCTGCTGCGTGTTATAAAACTTAATTTCATCTTATCGTGCACTTTTTGTGCTTTATTTAATAATTCATTTAAGTCTAAACCTTCAATTTTTCTATCCTTCATAACTGTTTTCCCATTTATTATACTAGTATTTACAAAACTTCCATCTCCATTTAAGATTAAAGTTTGTATGGGGTCTTCTGTAACTCCAATTTCAAACCTATCTAGGTCAAATATAATAATATCTGCCTTAGCTCCTACTTCAAGTTTACCTATATCATCTCTACCTAAAGCCTTTGCAGCATTTACCGTAGCAGCGTTAAAAAAGTATTTTAAATTGTTTTCTTCTCTGTTGTTATCTAAAAGTTTCCCTAAATAACTACCTAATTCCATATTTTTTATCATATCAGCTGGGAAAGTATCTGTCCCCAGTGTCATGTTTATGCCCTTTCTTGTAAACCTCCCAAATGATTCCAAGGCCTTTCCCTTTCTAGCATATACTAGTGGACAATGGATAACGCTAGTCCCTCTATCTCTTAAGATATCCAAGTCTTTATCGGATTTATCCACAATACCCGAGTAACCTGATGTTACAAATGCATGTGGGATAAGGGTCTTCTCATCTAAAAAGTTTAAACTATCCAAATATTGAATAGTAGATAAGCCATATTTATCCTTAATAAGATTATACTCAAAAACTCCTTGAGCTGCATGGAGCTTAATTAAGCAGTTATACTTTCTACCCAACTCTTTTGACTTTAAAAGAGATTCTTCAGTTTGCAATTCTATTCTTTCTGGCACGAGGCAGGCATTTATTAGACCACCATAAGCATTATCATATTCTCTTATAAATTTTTCTGCATTGTATAAACCTAAGTCAGCCTCTTTTTTGTCAAAGTATTTTACAACTTGCTTTCCTTTATCGTCAATCACATGTTTTCCACAAAGATAAGAAGGGCCTAGGTAAAGTCTTAACCCTAGTTTTCCACCATTTCTAGCTGCTGCTTCTATTTCTTCGTATGTTTCCCCTGCTTTTTTATAAATAGTACATGTAATAGGCATAGCTGTAGTGATTCCATTCATAATTAAAACAGTATAAGCATAGAGGGACTTAAAGTCTTCATCTTCTTTAGACATTTCTTCTTTCCTATAGTTTTCGAAATAATCTAAAGATGCTTGTAGGTCACTTTCTCTTTCTTTCGGAAATTCATTAAAAAAAAGGTCATGATTTATATCTCCTAGGGCGTTTAAATCAATAAAGCCAGGACTAACTATACAATTTCCCTCATCAATTACCTTATCTACATGGCCTTTATAGTCTTTTCCCACATAAATTATAGTTTCATCTTCATACACTACTTGTCCATTTTCATATATTACATGTACTCCATCTTTAAAGCCTATAATATATTTACCCTTAACTTTTGTTATCATTTAAAATCACTCCTTAAGAGGCTTGTGAATAAATATAAGATAGACTCCAAAATTTAGGTAGCCTATCTTATATAATCCTAATTTTCGACTTAAATTTTAAAACTTTTAAAAGAGTATTAGTAAGTCATTATATTTTATTAACTTTATTTAACTTCCTCATCTAAAAATCTTTTACTTGATGGTAAGTGCTTCATTAGAAGATAATATGATAAACCTGCTGGTATTAAAGAAATTAACCATGATATTTCTATAAATAGGGCCGCTGCTATAACACCTATTGCAGTTGCAATTACTGCTGCCATATTGACCCCCTTATAGTCTCCTTCTGGGTCATATAATTTTTCTAAATTCAACTTTTTCTTTCTAATGATAAAGTAGTCTACAAGCATAATTGCAAGTACTGGTCCTGCAAAGGCTGAAGCTACTCTGATAAATGTTGATAGTCCACCTGCTGACTCTTCATTTACTAAATTCCATGGGAAAGTAAATACTGGCAGTATACCTACTATAACTATTGCCTTCTTATAAGTAATCTTAAATACATCCATTAGTATATATGTTGGTGGAATAACATTGCTCAGTACATTTGTAGTAAGCTGAGAAAAAACTATAAATAATAGGGTAATTGTAAGTAATATTGGGTTATCTATACTTTGTGAGAAAATTGCCACTGGGTCTGAATTTCCTGTAACACCTGTCATAATAAGACCAATTAATCCCATGAATATAAATACTAAGCATGAAGTAAAGAAGAATATACTACTTACATGGGCTGCTGATGCTTTTTCTTTTCTGTAGTTTCTTAAGGTATCACTCATATTTAAGGCAATAGCTGTGTTATTTCCAGCAAATACAACAGCGGCCCCTATAAACGGAATCCCCCATGAACCCTTGATATTTATTATATTATCTGCTATTTCTATTCCGTGATCTCTCATTACAGTATAGAACATATAGCCCAGTGCTACTATTACAACTACTGCTCCTATATTTTCTAACCACTTGATACCCTGAAATCCCTTTAATGACAAAACAATATGTAGGGCTTGAAAAATTACAAAGCAAACTACTACATTATCAAATCCAATTATATTAGTTAAGATGGTATTTATTGCTGATGCTCCAACCCAACTTTGAAAACCAAACCATACTATTGCCGGTACTCCCCTAACCATAGATGGTAATTTAGCCCCTGTGAATCCAAAAGAACTTCTTAGTTGAACTGCAAAAGGTACCCCGTCTCTTAATCCAGGCATTCCATTTAAGCCCATTATCACACTAATCATAAAAGAACCTAAAATAATAGCAACTAGGGCTTGAATTAAATTTAATTGACCTATAAGATTTGAACCAATAGCAAATATTGCTATTGCAACGTTAGATGCAATCATCATTAAAATCATGGAACCTGTTCCTAATACTCTTTCTCCAGCCAGTCTTGGCTCTAACGACTCGAAATTTTGACTTACTTTATCCATTTTTTTGCTCCCCCTTTAGTTTGTACATGAATAGAATTCTCTGTCAGTTACAATTAATAAGTTTTACTTTAACTCCCTTAACCCTAATTTGAATATATGAACTAGGGAAGCGTTTTCATAAAGTAAATGTTGTAAGTATAATAATTACTCTTACTTTGTTAGAACTGTAACGAACTTACTTAATACTACCACTTCTTATGTTAAATACCCATCTTTGACACTTGTACGATGAAAAAACTCTGATACACCTTGTAAATTAGGC
>CAZSLV010000129.1:0-4558 GCA_964607545.1 uncultured Gudongella sp.
TCTGATGTTGTTATAATGCCATTTACTAGTAGGATTGCAACATCCTCCCTTTTAATTCCTAAAATATCAAGCAGCTTACTTGTCTTTATTTCATCAGCTACTTCTATTATTTCTTTTTTCATACCCTTTAACCTTAATGTTGCAAAATACCTTACTTCAATCTTAATCATTATAAGCCTAGGGCCTCTAGTTTTTCTTTTGTTGGGGCTCCGTTTTCATCCCAACCCCTAGCCTTGTAGTAGTCAGGTAGCATTTCATCTAGTCTGTTTACATGACCCTTACTTGGCCCTTCTGGTATTCCATCTTCAAGCAATCTCTTAGGTAGGGTATCTTCTTTTGCTTCTATTCCAGAAATAATATTGAATTGCTTTTCTATATTGTAAATTCTATCCCCTATTTCTAATATATCTTCCCCAGTATGGTTTGTTCCAGCTATTACATTTATCATATCTGCATAGTCATCTGCACCTAGGGCAAATGATGTAAATAGACAAACTCCTAAGGAATCTATTGATGCAGTTAAGTCTTGGAATATCTTAGTCCAAGTAGCCTTATCTTCTGTTTTTAACCTATCTAGTTGTTCAGGAAGTCCCAAAACTTCAGGTGAAATCATATAGCCCCTAACATGGCATCCTCCCCTGTTACTTGTTGCATAGCTTAGGCCTTGACCCTGTACTCCCCTTGGGTCATAAGCAGGTATTTCCATTTTCTTAACTGTCATTGATACTTGAGGGGCTCCGTAACTTTCAGCTAACCTATAAGAACCTTCTGCCATCTTCCTACCTAGCCCTTGGCCATAGCCAATTCTCTTTACCCACTCAGTTATATCTGTTCCATTTCCAAATTCTAATTTAATACCATCTAAGTCCTCTTCTTTAATTAAACCCATCTGGTTAAGTTCAATAGCAGCAGCTATGGTAGACCCAACAGAAATAGTATCTATACCCATTTCATTACACCAGAAGTTTGCTGATATTATAGATTCCATATCGCTAATTCCGCAGTCAGACCCAAAAGACCAAAGAGTTTCATATTCAGGTCCTCCACCTTCCCAGTCTCCTACTTTTACATACCTACCGCATCCAATTGGACACCTGTAACAAGCTGTTCTTTTTACTAGGTATTTTTCAGCCAAGGCTTCTCCACTAATTTCTTCTGCCTTGTCAAACTGACCCTTTAAAAAGTTGTTTGTAGGAAGGCTTCCTAGTTCGTTAAGTATATTGACAAGAACAGCTGTACCATAAGTAGGAAGTCCTGTTCCAGTAACTCCATTTTCCTTAATCTTTTCAAGTTGCTTTTTATTTAACTCTTTTATTTTCTCTTGATCTGGAACTAGGGGCTTACCTGAACCCTTTACTACTACAGCCTTAAGGTTTTTAGAACCCATTACTGCTCCTACTCCTGACCTTCCAGCAGCCCTATCCTCATCGTTCATAATAGCAGCCATCAAGGATAAGTTTTCTCCTCCAGGTCCAATAGTTAAAATTTTAGATCCCTTTTCATGTCTTTCTTCTAATTCTTTAGTAGTTTTAGATACTACCTTTCCCCAAAGGTCAGTAGCAGGTAGTAATTCTACCTTATCATCAACTATACTTAAATAAACTGGTTCTTCAGATTTTCCTTCAAATACAATAACATCCCATCCAGCAAACTTTAATTCTGCTCCCCATTTACCACCTGAGTTTGATGAAGCTATTGTACCAGTAAGAGGGGCTTTTGTAACAACCATATACCTTCCACCAGTTGCAACTGGATTCCCAGTCATAGGCCCTGTAACTATAAACATCTTGTTTTCTGGGCTAAGGGCATCTACTCTTGGGTCTACCTCATCCATCATCATCTTAGTTCCAAGACCCCTACCCCCAATAAACTTATTTGCCAGGTCCATATCAAGGGGTTCTGTTTTTATGGTGTGGTCTGTCAAATTAACTCTTAATACCTTTCCATTATATGCATACATAGTATAACCTCCTTTTAGTCTATGCTTATATATTATGCAAAATCAATGCCAACTTTTAAGTTTTTTAAAAGTTGGCATTTTAGGGACTTTAGGGCATATGTTATTTATCGTATGAATATTTAATAAAAAAGTGTTTCATTTTGTAACATAATATACTGGTCCATTTTGTAGCACTTGTATTAATTTGGCACAGTGATATTATAAGCCTCAATCTTTCTGTAAAGGGTATTCCTACTAATTCCCAACTCCTTAGCAGAAGAAGATATATTGCCAAGGTGTTTAGTAAGTACGTATTTTATGTGTTTTTCTTCCATCTCTTTTAAGGTATAGTTTTTATAAATCTTTTCTTCAACCTTTTCCTCAAAGATTTGGTTTCTTATAAAGCTTGGAACTTTTTCTGTGTTGATAATTAACTCCACTATATTCTCAAGTTCTCTTATGTTTCCAGGCCAGTCATATTGCTCGAGCTTTTTAATATAGCTTTCATCCACTACAACTTCCTTTTTATTTAATTTTTTCGCCTTTCTTTTCATAAAGTAATTAAATAAAACCATTATATCCTCGGGCCTTTCTCTTAAGGCAGGGAGTTTTAAGGGTAGTACATTTAACCTATAATAAAGGTCTTTTCTAAAGTTTGAGGCCTTCATCTCCTCATATAAGTCCTTATTAGATGCAGCTATAATCCTAACATCAACTGACTTTTCAGATGACCCTCCCACCCTTCTTACAACCCCTTCTTCTATAACCCTTAAGAGTCTAGATTGAAGTTCAAATGGCATTTCACCTATTTCATCAAGAAAGATAGTACCCTTATCTGCTAGTTCAAACTTACCGGGACTTCCTTCAGGCTTGGCTCCAGTAAAGGCTCCTCCCTCATAGCCAAAGAGTTCAGATTCTATTAAATTATTTGGTATGGCTGCGCAATTTATAGCTATAAAGTGTTCTTCTCTCCTGTCACCATGATTGTGGATGGATTGGGCAAAGATTTCCTTCCCCGTCCCACTTTCACCACTAATTAATATGGTTGAATCTGAATTGGAAATTTTTTTTGCATACTCGATTACTTCTATAAAGGAGGGATCCTTGCCTATGGCCTTATCAAAGGTATAAATTGCATAAGAACCTTCCCTTTTACTTGTTAGCTTCCTAGGCTTTTTTATATTTTTATTCAAAGAAAATACCTCCTCTTTACAATAATTTAAGGTGCTACCTTACCCCATTATAGCATTTAATTTACTGGCATAAAATTATAATTTAAATTATTCCTAATTCTTTAGGGTATAAAATAGGAAATAACAAAAGGTGGGACCTACAATGGTAAAAAGATTAATATTAAAATTAAGAAAAAGTATATGGATTTATCCAGCCTTTATTTCCACCCTTTCTTTTTTTGCTGCCATAGGAATGGGTTATTTAGATTCAGGAATTTTTATAAAATTATATGAAATTGCCCCAAGCATTCTATTAACAAGTGTAGACCTATCTAAAAATATTCTCACTGTAATAGCTGGGTCATTAATTACTATGACCACCTTTACATTTTCTACTACAATGGTAGTCCTAACAACATATTCTTCTCAATTTTCTCCAAGGACTGTAGAAAACTTTCTTTCTGATGATAAGACCATGAAGGCTATGGGGGTTTTTATGGGAGGCTTTGTGTACTCTATTATGACCTTGTTGTTTATGAGAAGGAGCCTAGGTGAGCAACTAGTTATTTCCTCCTCCCTAGCAATTCTTTATGCAATTGTTTGTTTAATTGAATTTATAAGATACATCCAACATGTTGGGTCCTACATTCAAACTACTAACCTTATAAATAGGCTTTATGATGAGGCAGAAGACACCATAAGGGATTATAAGGACTTAATCCTAGAGGGAGACTTTGTAAAGGATCTAGGCTTTATAGAAAGAGATTTTAAGGTAAAGTACACAAGCAAAAAATCAGGTTACATTCAATTAATAAGTTATACTAGTTTAAAAAGGTCCCTTGCTAGGATTGATGGGGCAATTGTTTTAAATTGTGCCCATGGGGATTTTGTTTACTCAGGCTCAGATCTTTTCACCCTAATCCTTAAAGATGAGGCAAAGATAAATGAAAGTATCCTAGATGAAATAAGTGATGCTTTTACTATAGGAAGTGAAAAATCTGATATACAAGATTTTAACTTCTCTATACAAAAGATTTCAGAAATAGGCTTAAGGGCAATTTCTCCTGGTATTAACGACCCAAACACTGCAATATCTTGTATAAAAATATTAGGTGTCCTCTTAAGTAGTTTAAACCAGTTTGAAAAGGGTTATGTTGCCATAAAGAATGAAGATATGCCTGGGGTTTTAATTTTTAAGTCAATTGACCTATCCAGGGAACTACACACTTCCTTCCACCAGTTAATCCACTATGGCAAGGATGATCTTTCGGTAATGTTAACAATTTTAGGTGCCCTTACCCAAATAGGAGTAAATGCAAGTGAAAATTCTAAAATAGACCTGTCTAGGTTTTTTAAATACACTTTTTCTAAACTTAATCTTGAAAGTATGCCTGACTATGATAAAGACCTTCTAGAGGAGGCTAGGGATAAGTTTAAACTTGTTGTT
>CAZSLV010000130.1:0-4504 GCA_964607545.1 uncultured Gudongella sp.
TGTTTCTTTACTTCTTTGGTTTTTATTCAAAGTTCTCACACTATTTAATTATCATTGTTCAGTGTCACTCTTTCTTTGAGATGACTTATTTATTGTAGCAAAATCAATTTGCTTTGTCAACAATATAAATTCTTTATTTTTTAGAATATTTTATATAGGGTTTTATAGGTAAATTCTTATGTTTTTAACCTTTTTAAATAAACAATTTATATCATTTTAACATTATAAATAAATAAATTAAATCATACCTGTTCTAATTGCAAACAAGGTTGCTTGTACCCTATCATCAACATTTATCTTCTTAAAAATTCTAGTTAAGTGGTTTTTCACTGTTTTTTCGCTTATATACAATTGTTCTGCTATTGCCTTATTCCTCATTCCAGATGATACTAGCCTTAAAATTTCAAATTCCCTTTGAGATAGTTCATCTAGCCTTTGGTTTTCTACTTTAGATAAGTTTATGCATTCATCAGAGTATTTAAGCTCCTTTTCAATATTTTCATCTATAAAGGTTACTCCCCTATTAACTTCTTTTATTGAATATAATAACTTATCTGGTTCAGCTGTTTTTAAAATATAGCCTTCTATATTAATTTTTGATGCTTGCAGATACCTTTCACTACAAATGTTTTCTAGTAGCAAAATTATTTTAGCCTTAAATCCTCTTTCTTTTAGTATACGAATACTATTAAAGCCATCCCCCATATTTAATTTAGGGTCAATAATCAATATGTCAGGTTCCATCAATAGGCCCTGGTCTATTATGTCAATTTCATTGGTGGCGGTTGATATAACAATTAAATTTTCTTGGGCTTCAATAATATGCTTAAGCCCATGCAGGCATAGGGGGTGGGAATCTGCTAACATTATTTTTATTTCTTTTCTTTTCATACAAATCTTCCTTTATATCAATTTGACATGATTTATCGTATTATAATATTTCACCTATTTTGTTTTCAACTTCTTTTATAATTTCTCCAGACACTACTAACTCTTCAATTATATTTATATCCTTATACATTATCCTATCTTCTCTTAACCTAGGCACTCTTTCTCTGACAAGTTTATATAAAATTTCTGTTCCTTCTCCTAGCCTTAAGTTTCCTCTTAGGTCAATTGCTTGACATGCTGTTAATATTTCCATGCTAATAACCTTTTGTGCATTTCCAAGTACTTCTCTAGCTTTTCTTGCACCTATAGTCCCCATAGATACATGGTCTTCTTGATTAGCAGATGAAGGAATTGAGTCCACACTAGCGGGGTGGGATAAAATTTTATTTTCAGAAACTAAAGAAGCTGCGGAGTACTGGATTATCATAAAGCCTGAATTTACTCCTCCTTTTTCTGTTAAGAAGGCTGGTAAATTATTATTAAGTGTTGGATTTACTAATCTTTCTATTCTTCTTTCTGAAATATTTGCTAATTCTGATAAGGCAATAGCCAAAAAGTCTAAGGGTAAGGCTATAGGCTGACCATGGAAGTTGCCTCCTGATATTACTTCATTTTCTTCTGTAAATATCAAGGGATTATCAGTTACAGCATTCATTTCTATTTCAATCTTATCTTTTATATATGAAATAGCATCTTTTGAGGCCCCATGAACTTGGGGAGTACATCTTAATGAATAAGCATCTTGGACCCTTGATTGCCCTTGTTTTTCTGTCAGACTACTTTTTTCTAATATTCTAAGTAAGTTATTAGCAGAGTTAATCTGCCCTTTTTGCCCTCTTATAGCATGTACCTTAGGGTCAAAAGCATCGGTAATCCCCTTTAAGGCCTCTATACTTAAAGCAGCTGCTAAATCGCTTATTTTAGCTAAATTAATAGAATCATAAATTGCAAAAGCTCCTATTGCGGTCATAACCTGAGTCCCATTTATTAAGGCAAGACCTTCTTTAGAAACCAATTCAAGTATTTCTATTCCTGCCTTATCCATGGCTAATCTTCCATCTAGCCTCTCACCCTTAAAGTATGCTTCACCTTCCCCAATCATAACTAAAACCATATGGGCAAGGGGGGCTAAATCTCCACTAGCACCTAGGGATCCCTTTTCTGGAATTACTGGGTGAACCCCCTTATTCAACATTTCTATTAAGGTTTGAATTGTACTTAGCCTAATCCCAGAATAACCATTAGCTAGGGCGTTAGCCCTTAAAAGCATAATGCCTCTTACAACTTCTTCATCTAGGGGTCTTCCTACTCCACAAGAGTGGCTGACAATTAAGTTTCTTTGGAGCTTAATTATTTCTGACTTGTTTATTAAAACATCAGAAAATTTCCCAAAGCCAGTTGTTATCCCATATATCTTTTCTTTATTTTCTATTAAACTTGCTACGTATTCTCTGGACTCTTCTACTTTCTTCTTAGCTTCCTTGTTTAATTCTATTCTTTTTCTCTTTCGTGCAACTTCTATAAATTCTTCTAAGTTTAAGCTTTTCCCATCTATAACTATTGTATCCATTTAAGGTCTCCCTCCTAGCCTTGTGGTGTGGTACTTAATTAAAGTTAATATAAAAACCACAGCTTAACTGTGGTTTTTATTTAAAATTAAATTTTTATAAGTAGTATTTTTCATTTTTTTCTCACCCTAGTTAAGCAATTATATTGATATTTTATCACATACCAATATAATTTTCTCATTTAATTTTTAACATAGTCTGAAGAATCTCTTATTATAAGTTGGACTGGCAAAACTGTAGTTTGGCTATCTAGCTTTTCTCCTTGTAGTTGCTTTAAGATTTTCCTTATGGATACAGCCCCAATATCATAATATGGCTCTTTTATAGTGGTAAGTTTTGGTCTATAGACAGAAGCTAAGCTAGTATCTCCGTAACCTATAACGCTAATATCTTCTGGTACCCTTATATTGTGATCATATAAATAATTTATTATACCAAGAGCAATTTCATCTTCACAACAATAAATCGCAGAAATTTTATTATGGTCAATTAGGTCTTTAACTTCTTTTCCAATTTCATATCCTGTAGCAATTGAATGTCCACCTACATTAAGAATAATGGGACTTTCATTTATTTCACCCATCATTTTTTTATATGCTTGTATCTTTTGCTTTTCAATAGTAATATCTTTATCTTTATCTTGGCTTACATAGGCTATTCTTTTATGTCCCCCACTTATTAAATAATCCATAACCTTCTTACTAGCATCGTAATTGTCAATTGCCACTGTAGGACTTTCTAGAACATTGTAGTACTTGTTTAAATAAACAAAGGGGACCTTAGACTTATTTAAATAATCTATTATTTCCATATTAAATATTTCTGATACTAGTATTATACCTGCAACTTGTTTTTGCATAAGTAATTGCGCAAACCTTAGTTCAGAATCCTTACTCCCATAAGTGCTTAATAACAATAGGTCGTAATTATACATCCTACCTACTTCTTCAACCCCTCTAATTATTTGGGCTACATAGGAACTGCCAATATCATCTACTATTATTCCCATCACATTAGATTTCTTAGTAACTAGGCTTCTAGCTATTTCATTTGGCTTATAACCTAATTCTTCAATTGCATTTAAAACTCTCCTCCTAGCCTCAGGGCTCACTGGTTTAGAGTCATTAATAACCCTTGAAACTGTAGATATCGAAACTTTAGCCATCTTGGCTACATCTTTTATCGTAGTTGCCATCTTATTACCACCTTCCTTTTTTTAAGTCTATTAATTTAATTTATAAGTTACTAGCAAATACCCCACTTATGGTTTCTACAAATCCAATGTTATTATTAGTGAACTCTTTTCTTTTAAGTGGTACTTCTAAGTATACAAGGCCCTTTAATCTCCCATTATATATTAGTGGTGAGAGTATGAGAGATTTAATATCAAAAGTATCAGCTTTATAATGAGTTTTTTCCTTGGAATTCCAATCGATTAAAGTAAAGGATTCGTTAGATTTTATTGCTTTTTTAAATAATTCTTTATCAATATCTAGGTCCTTAACAAAGGCATCACAGCCTATTTTTCTAGTGTATTGCTTATTTAGACCCTTAGGACTAATAAATAGAAGGGATGCAAGTTCAGCTTCAGTACCATCAATTAAGGTTCCTAGGAAACTAAATATTCTACTTTCCATGCTAAATTCTTGCCTATTCATAAGGGCTACATCTACCAAGGAAACTAGGTTATTTGTATTATTGGCAAACTGACCAAAAGCAATGCTATGAACATAACTTTGAATGTTCTCTATATCCTCCATTTCACTATTCCAAAGTGCTACTTGATTTCTTCTTAAAACTTCTTTTGCATAATAAAGAGCTTGGTCTGCCTTGTATATTAATTCATCTTTAAATACAGTGTGTTCTGGGAATTTTGATATTCCTATGCTTACAGTCACTTTTTCTTTAAGGCCAAATCCCTTGTATTCTTCTATACTTGACAAAATCTTCTTAGCTACCTTGATACTATTTTCTTTGTTTATATTATCTAATGATTTAGGTGTCAAAAGCCTATAAATATATTTAAATTTGCACCTTGAAAACTT
>CAZSLV010000131.1:0-4481 GCA_964607545.1 uncultured Gudongella sp.
TCCCTTCATCAGGTGACGGGGCTCGTCGCCGGGCGGAGCACCGGTGCCAGCCGGATTATCAGTAAAGAAATTGCATTCACCCATAAAGCTTGCGACAAACTTATTTACTGGTTTTTCGTAAACTTCTTTTGGACTACCTATCTGTTGAATTTTTCCCTTATTCATTATCACAATCCTATCTGCAATAGACATTGCCTCTTCTTGATCATGAGTAACATAAATACTTGTTATTTGTGAGGATTTTTGTATCTTTCGGATTTCTTGTCTCATTGTAACCCTTAACTTTTCATCTAAATTACTTAAGGGTTCGTCAAATAATAGTAGGTCTGGTTGAACTACAAGCGCTCTCGCAAGTGCAACACGCTGCTGCTGACCACCGCTTAACTCTTGTATCTTTCTATCTTCATAACCCGATAGCTCTACCTTGTCCATAATTTCTGCAATCATACCTTGTCTCTTCTCAAAATTAATTTTTCTTACCCTTAGACCATAGGCTATATTTTCTTCTACTGACATATGGGGAAAGAGGGCATAGCTTTGAAATACCATTACGGCATTTCTCTTTTGGGGGGTCCACTTGTTTACATTATTTTCTCCAAAATGTATTTCTCCCTGATTTAGAGGGATAAGACCAGCTACCAGTCTAAGAAGAGTAGTTTTTCCACATCCTGATGGACCAAGAAGTGCTATCAATTCGCCATCTTTTACATTAATACTTGCATCTTCGACAACCTGATTATTTCCATACCAATGACTTAGCTTGTTAATTTTTATATCAATATCAATCACCTTACCTTAAACTTAAGTCAAAATAAAATTTAAAAGAACAGCCGTTGCGTCATCATGAGTTTTTAGTCTTTTTATCTTCTTCATGTCCTTGTCATTAGTTTCAATATCTCTTAACTCTGATATTAAACCTTTTACACCACGTTTGTCCATTTCATCTAGTAAATTTTCCCTAGAATAATACTTATCTAATGGGTTTATACCATCTGTTGAAAGCAGACATCTCTTTATTTTTTTTATAGGATATTTTCTGTAAATCCCATTTTTTATTGCATCAACACTACAAGCTAAAATATTGTATCCACCTATTTTATTCATTTTCATTCTATTCGTTTTTAGAATCTGGAGTTCTTCATTAGTAAATCCCTTAAAAACAATTCTACTTTCTCTATCAGGTCCGCTAGATACCATGTCAATAACTTCACTATCAAGGTATTTCAGACTATTATCAGTAATTATCTCAACTTCTCCATCCCTATTTTGGATTGTAATCTCAACATCTCCAAGTACAAAGCATTCAAGACTATTTCCTCTTCTTCTGACAAGGGCAATCCCGGCTGAAATCTGTTCTAGGCAGGATAACCTCTCTACATTAGTATACTTACCATATTCTTTATTAAAATTTCTAATTCCTCTTTGAAGTATATCTTCTATACCTTGATCAAGGAGATCAAGTTCCACTTCCAAGTAACTTTTCCACCAGTTTACCATCCAATGGACATCATTTCCTTCTGGCGTAAAGCTAGTGTTAATTAAGGAAGATGCACCATCTAGAACAAATGCCCCATATTTTGTTACACCATATATATCTTCATTTTTATCTTTTCTTGAGTCTGTATAAAATTCTATTTTCATCTTTCACCTCTTCTTATTCAACGTAAACTTGTAATTTTTTAAGTACCCCCGACCCTATAAATGTCAAAAGTAAAACAAGTGCTCCGTATGCCATTGCCAAACCTATCTCAAATTCAAATATACTATTTACCATAGCTATTGATATTGGTCGATTACCTGCTGTATATAGAAATGTAGATATTGTGTATTCTCCAAGACTTCTAATAAACACCAGTAAGAGACCCGACCATATTCCTGGTGCTATCAATGGAAATATAATTTTCAAAAATGTCCTAACCTTTCCTGCCCCAAGATTTGTGGAAGCTTCCCCGTAGTCATCCTTTAACCTTGCATATGAAATGGTAACGGACCTAACTGCCATAGGAAGCATACTGATAAAGTATGCAAGTGGTAACATTATCCATTTGCCTAGCAGCAATGAAGAAAAGCCATTAATCATATTTATTGCGATTGCGCTTGCTGGAAGCGCAAAGGGTAGCATCAAAAGCGATTCAAAAACAGGCTTAAGCCTTGTTTGTGTCTTTGTTGTAATATAGGCTGCTGGGACAGCTACAGATACAGCTAATAAGGCAGCCATCAATGACATCTTAATACTATTTAAAAAGGGTGCAAGGCTTCTGGCATTTGTAAAAATTATAATATAGTTTTCCAAGCCAAAGTCTTTAGGATAAATATCTATCATCCAAGTTCCTGGTTTAACAAAAGAGAGGATAATTATTGTTATAATAGGCAGAAATATCATAATTATAACTGATAAAGCCACTATTACCATAAGTAGGTTTGCAGCTTTACTTTTTATTTTTACTGGCTCAATTACATGTTCTCTAACTCCAGAGGTAAAAGTTACTTTTCTTTCATAATATCTTGCTATAGTCATATAAGTCATAGCAAACAAGAATAGGACAACTACTTGTGATGCAGCAAGATTCATATATAGATTTGCTTTGGCCAAAAGGATCTGGGTAGTAAGCACCTTATATCCCCCACCTATGATATTTGGGGCTGAGAATGATCCAATACTAGTCATAAATGTGAGGATGCTTGAGCTTATAAGAGCTGGTCTTATATATGGAATAATAACCGATTTAAATATCATAAATGGCGATGCTCCAAGATTGATGCTTGCCTCTAACACTGACTTATCTAGTTCTTTTACCGCTACAGATACATTCATATAAAAGTAAATGTACTGAGTATAGGCATGGACTAGAAGAATCCCTGGTAAGCCTGATAAACTATAAAGAGGCTTCTGTAGACCAAAAACTGCCTCCAAAGTCTTTGTTACCATCCCACTCTCCCCGTAAAGTTGCACAAAAGCAAAGACTATTATAAGACCTGGAACCACAAGAGGTAAGAGGAGAATTCTATCTAGGATTTTCTTGAAAGGAAAATCAAAGTAATGTACAAAAAATGCTAAAAAAGTACCTATAAAACCACAAATAAAAACCGTCAACAAACCCATTATCAACGTGTTTCTTATTGCTATAAGAGACCCTTGAGTTTTGAAGATATATTCATAGTTTATCAAGGAGGGTCCTTGGTCAGTTTGAAAACTGACCATAAGAGTCCTTAATGAGGGAAATAGTACCAATACTACTAATACAGCTAGCAGGATTAGCTTAATTAGGTTTTTCATTTATTTCACATCTTTTCCTGTATCCTTTATCTCTGTATCCCATTTTTGCATCCATTCTGATTGCTTAGCTGACAGGTCTATCCAATCAACATCCATAATAGCAAACTCAACATCCCTCATCCACTCCGGTGACTGTGCATATGCATCAGGGTGTGTAGGCATACGATTGAATTCATTTGCAAGCATGCTTTGAATTTTCGCACTTCCTGCAAATTCTACAAATGTTTTAGCTGCTACAGGATGTGGAGAGTTTTTTATTACTGCGATGCCATCTGTAATTACAGGGTATCCACTTTTAAGATTTATTATTTCTATTGGTAAATTGTTGTTAAGTTTGTTATCTAAAATATCATTTAAGGTTGAAAAACTTATACTTGCTTCTTTTCTACCTATTGACTGCATCATAAGAGAACCGCTGTCAAAGTACTGCTTTGTATTTTTATCCATAGATTTCATAAAGTCCCAGCCTTCTTCAAGGCTTGAGTTTCTCTCATATTGCTGAAGTAATGCTGAATACATAACACGGGCAGATGAAGACAATGCATTTCTAAAAACGAGCTGTCCTTTATACTTTTCATTTGCTAAATCTGACCAATCACCCGGTAAGTCTGCAGTATCTACCATTTCTGTATTATAGAATAAAGCTACTGGTGTCTTTATTGTACCGAACCAATAGTTATCACTGTCCTTAAACAATGGATCAAGAATGCCAGCCCATTCAGGGTCAAAAGATTCAAAAACATCCTTTGCCTTCAAATCCATAAATAAATTCGATGCACCACCAAACATAACATCAGCCTGTGGATTATCTTTTTCAGCCTCTACACGCTCTGAAAGCTCACCTTTAAGGTTTATAAACTCAACTGTCACACCAGTTTCTTTTTCAAAGGCATCTGCTACCATTGCAATCAAATCTTCACTATGTGTTGAATATACTAGTATCTTATCTTCTAGTTCAGTAGAAACCTCTTCAATTACCTCTCCTGGCTTTTCTGTTGGCTCCTTTGCAGGCTCCTCTTTTGTACACCCCACAACACCTAACATCATTACTCCAATAAGTAGTAAACTTATTATTTTTTTGATATTCATAATATTATCATCTCCTCGTATTAGTTTTAACTTATAAACTATAACATAGTAAAATAGGTGAATAAAGCTATATAAGTTAATTCTATATGGCCTTTAGGTGGTATAATATTAATTG
>CAZSLV010000132.1:0-4450 GCA_964607545.1 uncultured Gudongella sp.
ATTGGAAGTTGTAGTAATTCCTACTAATAAGAAATGCGTTAGAAAAGACGATAATGATGTTGTTTACAAAACAGAAGCGGGGAAGTTCAAAGCTGTAGCTGATGAAATTGAAAAAAGATATAAAAAAGGACAGCCTGTTTTAGTCGGTACTACCTCCGTTGATAAGAGCGAGCTTCTTCATAATTTTTTACAAAGAAGAAATATTCCCCACGAAATTTTAAACGCTAAAAATCACGAAAGAGAGGCTTTGATAATTTCACAAGCCGGTAGAGAAAGTTCTGTTACTATTTCTACTAACATGGCCGGCCGTGGTGTGGACATAATTTTAGGTGGGGATCCCGTGGACTTGGAAATGCAAAAAAGAGTCATCGGAGCCGGAGGCCTTTGTGTTATCGGTACTGAAAGACACGAGTCCAGAAGAATTGATAATCAGTTAAGAGGAAGGTCCGGGCGACAGGGCGATCCCGGTGAGTCGAAATTCTTTGTTTCTTTACAGGATGACCTAATGAGAATTTTTGGAGGAGAGTCTGTTTCAAGAATTATGGATAAATTTGGTTTGGATGAGAATATTCCTTTGGAAGCGGGTATTGTTTCTAAATCTATAGAAAATAAAAATATAATATTGTGAATTTTTATCCTAGAAATGATAAAATCCATATCATTAAATATTTCTGTATTAGCTTCACTAAGGTTTCCAATTGATATATATACTGGCTTAATTCTCGAAATATTTATAAAGGATTCAGCGATTTTATTTAACAAGTTATACTTATCATCTAAGAAATTTAAGTTATACTTATGCCTTATAGAATCTATTGTTATATATATGGTATTATCATCATGCAAAAACTCATATTCTAAATGAAGGGCGCTTGCTAATTGAATTATAAAGAGTTTTAAAGCATCAATTTTTAACTCATTATCTTCAGTATTTATCCTGTAAACATTACACCCTTCTAGGTCTAGTCTATTATTTATCTCATTTAATACCTTAGTTTTCCCTGTCCCTGCCTTACCGTTAATTATAAGACCATTTACCTTTGACACTCTATTTACCATAGAATTATCTATATCTAAGATCTTCTTTATATGGTCATCAATACCTATAGGGTTGATATCAAAGTATAATTTTTCCCTTTCAAGCTTATAATTAAGGTCAAAGTCAATTTTAAAAAGTGAAGATAAGCCCTTAATATAATTCTTAAGTTTATCTTCTTTGGAATCAAAATCTTTAATTTTTAAGTTATTTATCATTTTATTTACATATTCTTTATTGTAATCATCATTTTTTTCTATGCTTGGAAGGAGAAACTCTTCTAGGAGAACTCCTAAAGAATAATAATCCCTATAAAAGTTAGTTTTACTTGGGTTTTTAAAGAGTTCAGGAGAAATATACTTATAGTTTATTAGCTGTTTTTCCTTTTCGTACTTGTAACCTATTATTTTACCAATGCTTGAAAGTTTAATATCAAAATCATCTGAGATATAAATATTATCTGGAGTTAAGTAATCATATGAAAAATTGCTAAAGTGAAGAAAGTCTATAACTGTAAATAACTTAATGAAAACTTTAGCTAAATCTTTAGATGTGTAACCTTTGTTTATGGTTTCTAAAGTATCCCATTTATTATATTCAGTAAGCATATAATAAAAATTACCATAAATAGGCCTTAAGTTAATTGATTCTACCCTTTTAAAATCTATAGTTTTTAAAATATATTTATGGGAGAGGTTCTTGTATGTCTTATAGTAGTCAATGTAATCTCCTATAAGTGACCCATATATGTTTTTATCTAGGACTTCAAGAAAATATTTATTAGAAGTATCATCTAAACTTTCAACAATATATGTTTCACTATTTTTATCTAAGTCATACTTTTCCATAATCTTAAGGTTATCATTAATAAGTTTCATAGATTACTCCCTTACATTTTATTCTTTCATTTCATGGTATAGGTTCTCTAAGGAATCACTTAAACTCTTTTTATCCTTATCGCTTATATTTTTTAATTTCTCACTTAAGTATTCAATTCTCTTTTCTAAAACTTTTTCTAAAATATCATTACCCTTACTTAAAACTTCAATTCTTACAACTCTCTTATCCTTTGTATCTTTTTTCCTCTTAACTAGGGAGGAGTTTTCCATCCTATCTACAAGATCAGTAATTGTACTGCAAGCCAAGTCCATCTTTTGACTTAATTCGCTAATAGTCATCTCTCCCTCATTTATTAAAATTTGAAGGGCCCTAAACTGGGGTACTGTAATATTAAAATCACTTAAGATAAGCCTGCCATTTTTTCTTATTATATAATCTATCTTTCTTAAATGTTTTTCAATATCCCTTACAACATCAGTGTTTTCCATTTAGCAACCTCCTAAACTAAAATTCTTAAACCCCTTGGTATAACTTTAAAGTGAACCGGCAATTGGCCTCCAAACTCTCCATCTATATCTAAATAAATATCTTTTTTTGAACTTATAGTAAGTTCTTTAGTCTTATAATAAATGACCTTAGGGTGCTTTATATGGTCTCCTGTCAATACATTTACAAATATATTAGCTAATTCTGCAAAATCTGGATTTTTAATTAAGACTACATCTAATAGGCCATCTAATATATCTGCTTCAGGTGCTAGTCTTTTAAAACCACCAATCGAAGAGCTATTAGATACAACAAATAATAGGATTTCTTCTTCGGATATAAATTCATCACTCACTATATTCACTAGAACAGGATCCAAGCCTTGACTAGCTATTTCTTTTAAACCTTCTAAATAATAAGCCATCCTTCCAAGTACAGCCTTCATATCACTTGTAGCTTGATAGGCTACTTTGGTTAATAAACCTCCAGCTGCCACATTGACAAAGTAATCCTCATTAGCCTGTCCTATGTCCACATTAACTTGTTCATTTCTTTTTATTAATTTAAAAAAACCAAGGGCTGTTTTTGGCATTTCAAGATAATTAGCAAAGTCATTTACAGTTCCACTTGCTAAAATTGCTAGAGGTAATTTCCTATCACTTGTCATAATTCCCTTAACTACTTCGTTTACTGTCCCATCTCCCCCGCATACCACTATCAAATCAAAGTCTCCCCTGCAAGCTTCTTTAGCTGCAAACATGGCATCGTATTTTTTCTCTGTAAAAAATTTGCCCAAAATATAACCATCATCTAATAGATACTTACAAAGGGTATCTATTTTCTTTTCCATACTTTGCCTTCCTGAAACTGGGTTTATTATCAATTTTATTCTTTTCATTTTCTTCTCCTAGGAAATTTATTATAAGGATTTTTTATTGTTTTAATAATAGTATACCAATAAAAGTATGATTATCAATCAATTAAATAAAAAAAGAACCCAAAGGGTTCTTAATATTTTTTCAAACTATCCCGAACTATTTCTACAATTTCTTTTATAAGTTCTACATATGAAGTTACATTCTTAGCATTAAATTGGAATGCCAAGGCAGTTTCAGCTATAGTTTCAGATAAAACATCAACAGTAGAACCAACCTTTTGACCTGTGTTGTCAATTACATCAGCAACACTATCAGCAACTCCAGCTAGTCTATCTACCTTGTTAGTAATTCCATTTACATTTTTAACCATGCCTTCAACATCTGGTGTTATATTTGTAATTAATTTATTTGCTTCACTTGTTATCATATTAACATTTTGTGTAATACCTGGAAGCTGCTTAATGGTTGTGTCTAACTCCTCCATATTGCCTTCAATAACTTCTTCAGCTTTTCCTATTATTTTATTAATATTTCTCAAAAGTAAAAGTAAGTATCCTAGGACCCCTATTCCCAAAAGAAATAAAACAAGTTTAAGCAAATCTTGTAATGTTAAGGTAATATCCATCTATAAATCCCTCCTATAAGATTTGTTTATTTTTTGATTTCCTTGTCTATATCTTCTTTCTTATCTTTAATTACATCTTTAACTTCAGAATATCCTTCTTTTACTTCATCTGCAACATTTTCAGCCTTTTCTTTAACTTCTTGCCCCTCTTCTTTTAATTCTTCCCCTTCTTTTTTTGTTTTAGCTTTTAAATCTCCAAGACCCTTTTCAATATCAGATTTAACCTTATCTAATTGGTCTTTAGTAGCATCTAAGCCTTCTTCTACCTTTTCTTTTACAGTTCCAGCAACTTCTTTACTTTTAACTGTAATATCTTCTCTAGTTTCCTTTCCTGACTTTGGAGCAAATAATAAACCTGCAGCAGCACCTAAGGCTGTACCTATTGCAGTACCTACAGCAATATTTTTAGCTGTCTCCATCTTTTTTGCTTTTTCCATTTGTTTTTTCTTTTCTTCAATAATCTTATTTAATTTCATCATTTTATCTCTCCTTTGATATTAATTTCTTAAACTTCATTTACCCTAATTGATATTAAATAATCACAACATTAAATATATAATTTGGGTATTTATACATTATACTTTT
>CAZSLV010000133.1:0-4376 GCA_964607545.1 uncultured Gudongella sp.
CGCCCTTGGGCGCTTTATTATTATATTAAATTTACAAATATTCCTGCTATTAGTACTGATACTATGGTTACAGTTGTAAATCCGCCTACCAGCATTTTAGGTAGCATCTCATCCATTAAAAACTCTCTCTCTTCATCTGTTTGTGACAATGCCTTAGATGCTTCTTCTGTTAGGATATAGTTTGGCGGGAAGCCGTATAATGCAGTTAAGGCTACTGCAAATGACATTTCCTTGGTATAACCAAGCCTTTTTCCCAAAAACATCGATAAGACAGCCATACCACTTACTCCTAGAACTATGATTCCAGCTAAAGGAACTATTATTTCTAGTAGCATAGCAGGGGTTGCTCTTCCAAGACCTGCAAATACATATGCCATTAATACAGTTATAAGGAAGCCAAAAGACCCTGATGTGTTAAGGGGTTTTTGTTCAACAAATCCAATTTCTTGGGCTATAACACCAAAAACTAAGCATAAGACAAATGGTGAAATATCTATTAGAGGCTTTATAACATCTGCAAAAGCAACTGCTGCCCAGGCTACTAATCCAAGTCTTGCTAGAGTAATATATGTGGTTTGGTAGTCCTTTGGGAAAGGAGGAATTAGTTTTTTCTTAACTGGTTTTTCTTCACTTACCTCTTCTTTAACATGGAGAATTTCTCCACTTCTAAATCCAGCTAATAATCTATTTCCTTCTTTTTTTAGTAACATTCCTGTAAGGGGATAGCCCACAAAACCTTGCATTACATAGGTAATAATTGCAAGAATAGCAAGATTGTCTTTACCTAATGCAGCTGCTGCATCACTCATCACTATAGCTGCAACAATTCCCCCAGTAAGTGGTGGAGTTGCTATTACCGCTGTTTCAAATCCAAATAGAAAAACCCCAATAGTCATAGTTAAGGCTACAATACCTACTATCCCTATGATAGCTACGGCTACTGTCCTCCACTGACTTATTAATTCACGTACAGATAGCATGGTACCCATATGTGTAATTAACAAATACATTGATAGCAAAACCACAGGCATTTGGAATCCTGCTAAAGCAACTATATCTTCGGGGAAAAAAGTCCAAAAACCAAAAAGAAATAATAAGGCCGCTACAAATACTGATGGTATAAAAGCTTTTGTTTTAGTAGAAACTACATCACCAAGAGCTAATACAATTAATACAACTGAAAATGCCATTAATAAACTCATCTAACTCCTCCTTAAAATTTGATATTTTTCTACTATATCAAACTTTTAAAGGAATGTATAGGACAAATCTCAACTCTTTAAATGGGTTAAAGTATTGAAAAATAGAGGAAAACGGTTGCATTTTTCTTTATTACCGCTTTAAATAGCTAACTAGACCCATTAGGCCAAATTCTTTCCCATCCCTCCTGTAGGAGTGAAATATTTCTTTTTCTTTATATGTTGACAGGTTTATTATAGATATATTTTCCACTTCAATTCCCTTTTCTAGGAGTAGCCTCTTATTTATCTCATGTAAGTCTACAAGGTATTTGATATTGTTCTTTTTTCTTACTGTATCAGGCCATTTTGAAAAGACATCTTGAAATTGACTTGCCACGTCAACTTCTACTTCAAAATCATCTTTTAAAATGGCAGGTCCAATTACAGCAAGTATATCTTTTGGATTTGACTGAAATTTTTTTATTAAAATATCAATAGCCTCTTGAGAGATCATCTTAAGGGTCCCTGACCAGCCCGAATGAATATTTGCTTGAACTTTCTTTACAGGATCAAATAATAAAATTGGCACGCAATCTGCAAACCTTGTTATTAAGGCTATATCATTTCTCTTAGTTATAAGGCCATCTGTATCAGGAAAATACCGTCCAAGAGGACTAATAAGTCCCTGGTCTAGCCTATCTATTATAGCTAGGTTCTTACTATGGGACTGGTAGCCATTAAAAAGGACCTTTGGCTTTATATCTAAAAAATTATATACTTCTTTAAGCTTTTCCTCTAAGTCTTTTGTATCCTTATTTGTTGTCATTCCAATATCCATATCAATTGTAGTAAAGGCATTTTTAAGGCCTAGGTCTGTAAATTTTGGTATTGTTATATACCTATATCCATTTTTTTCTTCTATCTTATAGCTCATATTTTATTCCCCTTATCATCGCACATAAAGCTTGTATATTCTTCATAATTATCAAAATCAGCTACTTCATAAAAACTATTTGCTTCTATATATAATATATCTTGAGGGTTTTTTTCTATAATTTCATAACCTCCCCTTTCTCCTTGAGTAGATAAGAGGTCTTCTTTATACTTACTTGAAAATAAAATAGGCATTTTTATACACTTATTATAAGTAGGAATTACTATTCCCTTCTTAGAAGTTTTAAAACCATCAATAATTTTGTCAATAAATTGAGGAGAAATCAAGGGTTGGTCCCCTGTTAAAAAAAGATAAGCATCTACATGACCTGCCCTTTTTACCCCAAGCTTTACACTTTCTGCCTGACCTAGAAAGGCCTTGTCATTTTTTACTGTGTAAATTTGGTGTTTCTCCCCAATTAACCTAATCCTATCCCTCCTATGGACAAGAATAACACTTTCAAGTTTAGAGGTCTTTGCAGCTATAATAACATTTTCTACTGCTGGTTTGTTTTTAAATTTAAGCAATAATTTGTCTCTTTTCATCCTCTTTGAATATCCTGATGCTAAAATAATACCTGCTACCATAGGCTATTTAACTCTCCTTCCAAGCTAAGGACCTTCCTACTGCCTTTTTCCAGTTTATATAGAGGTCTTTTCTTTTTTCATTATCCATTTGTGGCTCAAAAGACTTATCCACTTGTATGTTGGCTAAAATTTCATCCTGGTCTTTCCAAAACTTAGTGGCTAGCCCTGCTAGGTAGCAAGCACCCAAGGCAGTAATTTCTGTTAGGGCAGGCCTTTCTACATTTACATTTAAAATATCAGCCTGAAATTGCATTAAAAAATTATTAGCAGAGGCTCCCCCATCAACTTTAAGATTTTTTAAGGCTATGGAAGAATCATCCTCCATAGCTTCTAGTACATCCCTTGTGCTATAGGCAATTGATTCTAGAGTGGCCCTTACAATGTGTTCTGCACTAGTATCCCTTGTAATACCTGTAATTGTACCCCTTGCATACATATCCCAGTATGGGGCCCCTAAGCCTACAAAGGCGGGTACAAGGTAAACTCCATTGGTATCCTCAACACTTTTAGCTAAACTTTCAGACTCCTGTGCACTTCTTATAATCCTTAGTCCATCCCTAAGCCATTGGATGGCAGCACCTGCAACAAATATACTTCCTTCTAAGGCATAGTATACCTTATCATCAATCCCCCAGGCTATGGTTGTTAAGAGCCCATGCTTGGACCTTATCTTTTCAAGCCCTGAATTCATTAAGACAAAACACCCCGTACCATAAGTATTTTTAGCCATCCCATTTTCAAAGCAAGTATGACCAAATAAAGCTGCTTGTTGGTCTCCTGCTATACCACTTATGGGGACTTGTTCTCCAAAGCTTTCTAAGTCAGTGTAGCCAAAAATATAGGATGAAGGCTTTACAGATGGCATCATCTCAATTGGAATATCTAATTCATTTAAAAGAAAGTCATCCCATTTTAAATTTTTAATATCAAAAAGCATGGTCCTAGATGCATTTGAGTAGTCAGTAGTATGGACCTTTCCCTTAGTTAGGTTCCATAAGAGCCAAGTATCTACCGTTCCAAATAGCAAGTCTCCCTTTTTCGCCCTTTCTCTTGAACCCTCTACATGGTCTAAAATCCACTTTATCTTTGTTGCTGAAAAGTAAGCATCTATAGTTAATCCTGTCTTATCCCTTACATATTCTTCTAGGCCCTTCTTTTTTAGGTCTTCACATATGGGGGCAGTCCTTCTGCACTGCCAGACTATGGCATTGTAAATTGGTCGGCCAGTTTTTTTATCCCAAATTATGGTTGTTTCTCTTTGATTTGTAATTCCTATAGCATCAACTTGACCTAGACTAAGTCCTTCCTTATCTAGAACTTCCCTTAATACTCCAGATTGACTTCCCCAAATCTCCATGGGGTCTTGCTCAACCCATGCATCCTTAGGATAATATTGTTTATACTCTTTTTGAGCAGAGGAAACCACCTGACCTTTTTTATTAAATAATATAGCCCGTGAACTTGTCGTCCCTTGATCAAGGGCAAGGATATATTTCTTTTCCATAGAACCACTCCTTTTAGTCACTTAACTTTAATTATATCATTTAAAGCCATTAAATCCATATTAATACAAAAAATACAAATGAGTCAGCAAATTTGCTGACTCATCTATTAACACTCTTTTTATATAAATAAGGACATTATAAAGACTGCTACCATGGCCGCCATACTACC
>CAZSLV010000134.1:0-4276 GCA_964607545.1 uncultured Gudongella sp.
TATTTCTATACTATTATAAATTAGGAAATTAATGAAGTCAAGGGCTTAATTCCTTTAAATTAGTTAATCTAATATGTTTTTAATTTCAGAAGTTTCAGATTTTAAACTTATTGTTTAATATATACTTACAAGAATTTACAATAAATCCTTTAAAAAAATAGGGCCTAAATATATAGGTCCTATTTAATATAGTAAGTTTTCATATTTTCTATTGCGTCTTTAACAAGGCCATCTACATCTAAATTTGCTTCTGAACTTTCTATATCATAAATTTTTGGTCTTGTTAAGGGGTGTTTAGGTAAAAATACACTACAGCAGTCTTCAAAGGGGACAATAGATGTTTCGTAGGTTTCAATATCCTTAGCCCACTCTATAATATCTACCTTATCCATTCCAATCAAGGGTCTAAGAATAGGCATGGTAACAGCCCTATTTATAACATCTATACTATATATTGTTTGACTTGCTACTTGGCCTAGGTTTTCACCAGTTATAAGGGCGTTAAATTCATTATCCTTATTTAAGGCTTCACCAATTTTCATCATAAACCTTCTTGATATTATGGTCATTTCTTCTGGTAGACACTTTTCTTTTATTTCTTTTTGTATTTTTAATAAATTTACACTATAAAGCTTTATAGGTCCTGTGTAAATGGTTAAAATACTTCCTAAGTCTAGAACTTTTTGCAGGGCCCTTTCTGAAGTAAAGGGGTAGGAGTGAAAATGTAAGGCCGATATAGAAACCCCTCTTTTGGCCATTAAAAACCCTGCTACAGGAGAATCTATCCCCCCTGATAATAATAATAAGCCCTTGCCATTTGTCCCAATAGGTAGGCCTCCAAAAGCCCTAGACTTATCTATATAGATATAGGCGTGGGTCTTAATATCAATATTAACTTGAAAGTCTGGCTTGTGGACATCCACAGATAAGCTTTCTATATTATCAAGTATATAAGCTCCCACCTTAGGTGAAACGTATGTAGATTTTAAAGGGTAATTCTTATCTACTCGTACAGTTTCAACTTTAAAGCTTGAAAACTCTTCTTCCTGCAACTTTTCCTTAACCTTTACTAGGGATGCTTCCTTTATATCTAGAAGAGATGTTGATGTCCTGATACACTTACTTATATAAACTATTCCAAATATCTTCTCAAGCTTTTTAATTATAGGTTCTTCCCTATTTTCAAAACCCCTTATATACATTTTGCCTTGTTCTTTATATATTTCATAATCTGTCTTATCTTTAAGTACTCTTTTAATATTTCTAATTACCTGGTCCTCAAAGTACTTTCTATTTCTACCCTTTAGCATTGATTCACCAAGGCTTATACTAATTACCCTATCCAATAAATCATCTCCCTTTAATTACTAATCTTATATCCTCTATTGATTCTTTTAAGACTTTAAACATATACTCAACTTCTTCTAAAGTATTTTCATAAGAAAAGCATATTCTTATACTTGAGTCCAAATAGTCTTTACTTAGGTTAATAGCCCTTAAGACATGGCTCTTGTCCTTATTCTTTGAACTACAAGCAGATCCTGTTGATACAAAGATACCCTTATCCTCTAAATAATGCAAGAGAACTTCTCCCTTAATATCCTTAAAAGACATATTTACTATATAAGGGGAACCTGTAGAATCACTTGGAGAGTTAATTTTTACATCCCCTATCTGGCTTGATACTAGGTCAAGCAAGCTTTTTTTTAATTTCTCAACTTTATTTCTTTCATAATCTCCCTTATTAGCTAAAATTTTAACTGCCCTTGCAAAGCCCAAGACCCCCTCTAAATTCTCAGTCCCTGGCCGTAATCTTCTTTCTTGAGACCCTCCATAAAATAATGGTTTTATCTTTTTTTGCGAGTTTAAATACAGACCTCCTACCCCCTTTGGCCCGTGGACCTTGTGGCTGGAAAAAGAATAGGAGTCAATATTGTATTTTTTTAATAAAAGTGGAATTTTACCAAAAGATTGAACCCCATCTACATGAAAAAAGGCTTTTGAATTAGCTTTTAATATGACCTTACTAATACCTTCTAAATCTTGTATAGTTCCTATTTCATTGTTTATATGAATTATTGCAATAAGGGCTGTTTCTTTTTTTAAAGCTTCCCTTAAGCTATCTAAAGATATTCTTCCAAATTGATCATTTTCTAAGTAGGTAATTTCATAACCTCTTAGTTCATAGTCTTTAATGGTATTTAAAACTGCTGGATGTTCAATCCTAGTAGTGATAATATGTTTTTCTTTTTTAGTTTTTAGGGCACCTTGTATTGCTAGGTTATTACTTTCTGTCCCCCCCGATGTAAATATAATTTCATCACTTAAAACCCCAATAAAATCACCAATTGTCTCTCTAGCACTTTTTAAAGATTTTTCTGCAATCATTCCTAATCTATGAAGGGAGGAGGGGTTAGAAAAATTTTCTGCCATAGCAAGGGATATTTCATCTATGACTTCTTTTCTTGGTCTTGTAGTAGAACAATTGTCTAAATATATCAAGTTAATCACCTCTTTTTCTACAAATAAACTTATCACAATCAATTATATATTATATCACCCTATCTTTAAACATTTTATCCATTATATTTTTTATTGATGTGGGGATAAATTTATGGTAGCATTTTAGTGATACCATTAAGGAGGCTCCTACAATGAAAAAGAAACTTGCTATAATTTTTACTGGTGGCACAATCTCAATGAAGACTGACCCTACTTTACATGCAGCCATACCTGCAATTAACTCAGATGAGGTTGTAAGTACTCTTAAAAATATTAATGCCCTAGCTGATCTAGAAATCATAAACTTTGCCAACCTACCTAGCCCCCATATAAACTTAAAAATAATGATGGATATTTATAGGTTAACAAAAGAAAAGTTAGAAGAAGAAGATATATCAGGTGTAATTATTACTCATGGGACAGACACCCTTGAAGAAACTGCATATTTACTAGACTTGTTACTAGATTCCAAGAAACCAATTATCCTAGTTGGGGCTATGAGAAACTTTTCTGAATTGGGTTATGATGGGTCTAGCAACATTTCAGCTGCCATATGTACCGCTTTGTCAGAGAATTCTCGTGACAAGGGGGTCCTAGTTGTAATGAACAATGAAGTAAATGCTGCTAGCGAAGTAACTAAGACTAACACCCTATCATTAGATACCTTTAAGTCGCCAGATTTTGGCCCACTTGGAATTGTAGATAATGATGAAGTTATTTACTATAGAAGCAAGTTACAAAGGCAAAATTTTAACGTTTCAGAAATTGAAGAAAAAGTAGGGCTTATAAAGGCATGTGTTGGTATGGATTCGAGTATTTTAGATTTTTATATAGACAAAGATTACAAGGGAATTGTCATCGAAGCCCTGGGTAGGGGAAACCTTCCACCAGAAATGTTAGATGGGTTTAAAAGGGCTATTAATAAAAATATTCCTGTAGTTATAGTATCTAGATGCCCTAAAGGAAGAGTCTTATACACCTATGGGTATTCAGGAGGAGGTAAAAACCTAAGGGATTTAGGTGCTATCTTTGGGGGAAACCTACCTGGTCAAAAGGCAAGAATTAAACTAATGGTATTGTTAAAGGTAAGTAAGAACTTAAATGAACTAAGGGACTTATTTGAAACAAACCTATAATTAATAAGTAAAGTTGCTACTAATTAATAGCAACTTTACTTATTTTAACTTTATGGTGGAAGATTATTTTGAGCTAATTAAAAAATCTGTGGCTTCTTTTGCTGTTTCTTTAATAATTTTTACCCATTCTTTAATGTTACTATCTGTAAACCTAGTGTGGGGCCCTGAAATAGACAAGCATGCAATAACTTCATCCTGCAAGCCAAATATTGGTGCAGCAACACATGATACATCTTCATCTCTTTCTTCGATATCAAATCCATATCCCATAGCCCTTACCTTTTCCAATTCTTTTAAGAGAACTTTTTTATCTGTTATGGTATTCTTAGTGAAATATGTCAATTTGTAATTTTTTAATATTTCATCTCTTTTTTCTTTGGACTTATAAGCTAAAAAGATCTTGCCTGCAGCAGTACAATGTAAGGGAGCAGATGCTCCAGTTTGTGTGAACATTTTTATTAACTTATCGCTTTCTTCTTGGGCTATATAAACAATCTTATTCCTATCTAAAACTGTTAGGTTAGAAGTTTCCCCAGTCTTGTTTTTTAAATCAACTAAAAAAGGTTTTAAGGCAATGGATATATGATTTTGCCTATAAGCACTCATCCCTATTTGCCACATCCTCAAACTTAGCTGGT
>CAZSLV010000135.1:0-4240 GCA_964607545.1 uncultured Gudongella sp.
AATTTATGAAAGTTTGCTAGGAATGATAAAAAAGAATTTAGACCCTTGACCAAGCTTACTTTCAAGTCCGTATTCAAACCCATGGCCTATTAAAATATTTTTTGTAATAGCTAAACCTATCCCAGACCCCTTCTTATCATCTTCATCCTTACTTACCCTATAAAACCTTTCCCATATTTGTCCTTGTTCATCCTCACTTATACCTATCCCATTATCCTCTACCTCAACTTTTATATAATCATTTGTTTTGAAAAGATTCAAGTTAACCTTACCACCTTTGTTAGTAAAGTTTAAGGCATTTGATAGTAAGTTTTCTACTACTTGTTGTAACCTAATTGGATCTGCCTGAATCTTAAGGCTTTGGTAATTAGTATTTAAGGTTAAAATAATTTCTTTTTTATCTGCATCTAGCTTATACTTTTCAAAGGATGACCTTAAGAGTTTGACAAGGTCAATTTCCTCCTTCTTTAATTCAATATATCCAGATTGAAACTGAGATGAATCTAGTATTTCACTTACCATTAAAGATAACCTATCTGCTTCTTCAATTATAACCTTTAAATCTTCATCCATCTTTTCATAGTCCTTGTAGTGGATGTCCCTGATCATTTCTGCATAACCCTTTATTATTCCCAAGGGAGTCCTTAAGTCGTGAGACACATTGGAAACTAATTCCTTCCTAAGAACTTCTAGTCTTTTTAATTTATCTGCCATAATATTAAAATTCTTAGATAAATCACCTATCTCATCACTAGTACTTATCTCCACTCTTTGGTCTAAGTTACCTTGTGATATTTGGTTTACTGCATAGTTTAACCTTTCTATGGGTTTTAAAAATACCCTAGCAACAAAAGTAGCAATAATTAGGGTAACAAAAAAGAGGATAATGGAAATGTATAGGAGTTGGGTCTTCATTAGCTCTATGCTTTTATTTATAGGCTCAAGTAAAAGGCTAAGGGTTATAATTGCTTCCCTATCTCCTAAAACCATAGAATAGGCTAGCATTTCTGTTTCATTTGCCCCTTGTTTGATTGTGCTTATAGCTTGGCCTTTAGATATAATCCTATTTAGGTAGGCTGGTGTAAGGACTCTTCTATTGTTCATGTGCCCCCTTCCCATCATCATCATAGGTTGGGAATTATATATAAGTTCCCCACTTATAGTACTAATTTGAGAATTTATATTTTTTTCCACTTGGATTTTTTCAATATATTCTTCTAAAGCATTTGAATCACTTGCCTTGTATAAATTATTAATATCAGACCCTGCCTTTGATAGGATTTCTATCCTAGACTTTAAATAAAAATCTTCTAAAAAATATGAATTGTAAACCCAAATGCTTCCTAGGGTAAGACCTAAGACAAGTATAATTAAAATCGTTAATTTATGAGATATTTTTTTCATATCATTGTCTCCGCTCTTCGTATTTGTAGCCTATACCCCAAACCGTTTTTATTAAGTCTTTATAGGTGCCTAGGCTCTCTCTTAACATCTTTATATGTTGGTCAACTGTCCTATCATCTCCAAAAAAGTCCATCCCCCAAACCCCATCAAGGATTTGCTGCCTATTTAGGGCTATGTTTTTATTTTTAACTAGGTAAACTAAGAGGTCGTACTCTTTTGGGGTTAACTTTATTGGTGTTTTTTCTAGACTTACACTTCTTCCTGAATAATCAATCTCAAGTCCTAGGTGAGAGTAGTTATTTAAGCTATCTGTCGTTAGTCCCCTTTTTAATATAGCTTTTAACCTAGCCATTAATTCCTTGGGGCTAAAGGGTTTAACAAGATAATCATCTACCCCTAGGTCAAATCCATACAACTTATCATATTCCTCTCCCTTTGCTGTAAGCATAATTACAGGGAGGGTATCAGTTTTTCTTATTTCCCTTAAAACTTCCCACCCATCTAGCTTTGGCATCATTACATCTAAAAGCACTGCATCATAGGTTTTATTTTTAAATAAGTCTAAGGCCTCCCTACCATCTTTTGCTTGATCATAATCATAACCCTCTAGCTTAAGGTATTCTATTATTAGCTTTCGCATCTTTTCTTGATCATCGACTACTAAAATTTTCATTTAATCCCTCTTTTTTTATTTATTTAACCCATATATACCCTTTTCTAATTATATACCTATTTTGTGATGAAAATATGATATATTAGAATAAGTACTTATATTGTAAGAGGTGATTTGTTTTGAGAAAGGTATATAAGTTTATTTATTTATTAACCACTGGCTACTTGGCAGTTCTACTTGCCCTACCAGTTTTTTTAGGGGAAAAACTAGATATAACCATGCTTGATGATGGTATTGCGGTAATCCTTTGGCTTATTGGAGCTTTTTTAATGTTTAATAAAAAATACTATAGGGTGGGTTATTTCTTATTATTTATGCCAATTTTATTTATCCTAATATCAATAGCTTTTTATTAAATAAAAAATCCCTATATAGGGATTTTTTATTTTATTTAACTATTTCAAGTTTGCCTTTTAATAATTGATACATTACAAGGGCAACACCTGCCCCAAAAAATCCTTGACCTATATTAGCTGGAAAATTTACTAGGGCTGCCTTTGAGCCATACATAAATATTTCCGCCCCATAATAGCCTAGGGCCATGACAAGACCACCTACTAAGGCTGGTAGGATAGGGAATTTCTTTCCAAAGCCCTTTTCCATTAAATAACCTGCCACAAAACCTTCTAAGCCCTTAGCAATAAAGGTGATTGGGGCATATACCCCCCATCCAAGCAGGATATCTGCTAGGGCTGAGCCAATTCCCCCAACTAAAAAGCCTCCCTTTTTACCAAACATAAAAGCTGTTAAAAAAATTACCATATCTCCCAAGTTTAAATAGCCTGTTCTTGCTGGAGTGGGTATTTGGACAATAACTGTCATCACTACAGTTAAGGCCATTAAAATTCCATAAGTTACAATTCTCTTCGTTTTATCCATAAAAACCATCTCCTTTATGTATCGTTACGCTTATTGTATAATATAGCACTGTACCTACTGTTATAGTAACACTTTTTCTATTGATTTACAAGACCTTTTTTATTGTATATAATCTAAGTATCACGATAGTGTAAAGTAGTTTATGAAAAAAAAAGAAAACAAAAAAATATTGATTTAATACAAATGATTAAGAAAATAGGATTTAATGGTTGTCTCCGTCACCCTTGACCGCATGAAAAAACAATGTGCTTGAGTTTTCGCCGACGACGAACAAACTCAAGAACAGAAGATTTTCATCGTCGTCTTGAAGTATTTTAGCATTGTTTTATCCTACCCTCAAGGGCAAGCCCTACGGGTGACTGATTGATGCCTCTGACTCTTAAATCTAAGAACAGAAGGATACCTAAGATACTACTTTTTCTTGGTCATTAAGGATGACTTGTTGGCCTAGAAAAATTAAAAGCTGCCATCTACCAGGCATGTTACCAGCATCTTTTAGCATTTGAACCTCATTTAATGGACGTTGCCATCTATACAATTCATGGGGACGCAAGAAGTTGTAATAAGCAACCCAGAGGTTCACACCGTAATATGCACCATCATTAGTGCCATAGCCACAAGTAACCCTGTAAGAAGCTTTAAAGGTACGATTAAGACGTTCAATCTTCTGTTTAAAAGGACGATATTCTTTAGAGACAGCATCATCATTGGTAAGTCCAATAACTTGGATAATATCAAAGTCCCAATCCTTTTCAAGCTTAAACTGCTGAGCAGCTAAAGGATAAGCACTATAACCATCAGCAATAAATTTTAAAGCTTTGCCAGGAAACACCTTGAACTTATCAAAAGCCATTCGCATGGTAAGAATACAAGGACCAACATCACGACTATTAGAAACCTGATAGCCAAGGATAGAACGAGAAACAGTATCCATAATGAGCCAAACATAAGCTTTAAGACCTTTGATTTTAATATAAGTTTCATCAGCAGAAAGATTATTAGAAGGATCATAGTCGAAAGAATCAATAAAAGGCTTGATAAGAACAGCAGCGGTTCTAGCATAGCTAGCAACCATAGTGTGAGAAATATCGATATTATGAATTTCACGCATAGCTTCAGCAGTTTTACGAAGAGACAAACCAAGATTCACATGGTAAGTAAGACATAAACCCATGATATGAGCATTATTCTTTTTGAACTTAAAACTAGTAACCCAAGAAGGCAACTGGCTTAAGTCCATAGAAAAGAAATCCAAGGTAAATTCACGATAGATGTAATGAAGCT
>CAZSLV010000136.1:0-4225 GCA_964607545.1 uncultured Gudongella sp.
ATTAACATAATAATCAAAATTTTTCATAAAAACTCTTGTGTATTAGAAAAAATATGGTATACTTTAAATAATCAAACTAAATACAAATTGTTGCTTTGCCATGAGTGTTTCACTTCCCGTGGAACAATAATCAGGTAAAACCCAGCTCTTAATAGTTAAACTATTTTGGGCTGTTTTTTTTTACAATTTTATCTAGTTCTATTCTTAAATTTATAAATAGGGGGTAGGTGTGAGATAATAAGAATAAAAAGGAGAGAGATAGATGAATTATTCAAAAGAAACAATTTATATTAGTGGAATTTCTAAACTTCCAACAGGAATGCCCTCTGAAAACGTTTACAAGTCAGTTGATGTTGCCTTAATAATAAATAAGAAAACTGGCATAATTGAAAACACTTCCATTACATTATTAACAGATGTGGCATCTGACTTCTTAAGAAGTTTAATCGTTGGTTTCAATATTAGGGAAACTGATATTGAAGTACTGTTTGATGAAATTAGAGAAAGGTATCATGGATCAGCCCAAAAGGCAATTATAGTTGCAATCAAGAAGATTGCTGAGAAATACGAACTTTTAAAAGATAGCTAAATGGACAAAAGAAAGTGAGGCGAAACATGAAAAAGAAGTTTACATGGAAATTATATCATAAAATATTTTTAGGCCTTTTCCTAGGTATTGGTGTTGGTGTTGTATTAAGTACTATGGGTGGGGCAAGTAACCCTACAATTGCAAAATTTATGGAGTTTTTTGTATTCCTTGGGAATTTGTTTATTAGATTAATTAGAATGGTTATTGTACCTTTAGTTTTCTTCTCAATAACGAGTGGAGTACTGAATTTAGGAGATATTAATAGACTTAGAAAATTAGGAGTTAGGACAATAGGATTATTCTTAGCTACATCAGCATTTTCAGTAACTATTGGACTAGTTGTTGCTAATATAATAAAACCTGGATCAAGTATTAATCTAGGTTCTGTATCAGCCGCTAATGTTGAGATGAAAGAATTACCTGGATTTTACGAAGTTATTTTAGACTTCTTCCCACAAAATCCAATCGCCTCGATGGCAAATGGTACTATGCTACATATCATAACATTTGCAATATTTACAGGTATTGCCCTTGTAATGATTGGTGAAAAAGCAAAACCAGTTAACGATATAGTAAATGTACTTTCAGAAGTAATGTTTAAGATAATCGATATAGTTGTTAAATTCACACCTTATGGAGTTTTTGGACTTATGGCCAATGCAACAGCACAGTTTGGTTTAGAAATATTCGGACCTATTGCTAAGTTTATATTGGCAGACTACACAGCAGCAATACTGCATACAATTCTTATTTTAATGGGAGTCTTATTAATGGGAGTTGTTAAGCTAAATCCAATTAAATTCTTCAGGAAAGCTTTTGAACCATGGCTTGTAGCCTTTAGTACTTGTACTTCTTCCGCAGCCCTTCCTCTTTCTATGAAGGCTGCTAAAAAGATAGGTATACCAGATGAAAATGCAAGTTTTGTACTTCCTTTAGGAGCTACAATGAATATGAATGGGACTTGTATATACTTTGGTTTGATAGTAGTCTTTGCTAGTCAGCTTTACGGTATGGATTTATCTATAGGTATGCAAGTTATGCTGGTACTACAAGCTACCCTATTAGCAGTAGGTGCAGCAGCTGTACCTCAAATAGGTTTAGTAATATCCATAACGCTTTTAGAGTCAATGGGACTACCACTTGAAGCAATAGCTCTTGTTGCTGGTATCTATAGAATAGTAGACCAAATACACACTGCTACAAACTCTTTTGGAGATCTAGTAGTTGCCACTGTAGTATCAAAACTTGAAGGGACCTTTGATCACGAAATATTTGAATCTGATAATATGACAAAAGAAATCCCATTAGCAGATCAATTATAAGCTTAATATAGAGAATTAAAAGGAGGACAATATGAGTTTAAACAAAGCACCAAAAAACAATGTATTTTATAGGAATCAAAATTGGCATTACCCTAAGATTGAAAGGGGAGAAGGAGTTTATCTAATTGATGAATCTGGAAAGAAATACTTAGATGGGTGTTCAGGTTCAGCTGTTGCCAACATAGGACATGGAAATAAAGAAGTTGCTGAATTTGCTAAAGAACAAATTGAAAGAATAGCCTTTACCCACCTTTCAAGATGGACAGTAGATGTAATTGAAGAGAGTGCTGCAAAAGTAGCAAGTTGGTGTCCAGAGGGTTTAGAACATGTATACTTTGTATCTGGAGGTTCAGAAGCAGTTGAAACTGCAATGAAGATGGCTAGACAGTATTATGTTGAAAGAGATGGAGTCCAATCAAGTAAGTGGAAGATAATATCAAAGTGGAATTCATACCATGGAGCTACTTTAGGAGCCTTATCTATGACTGGAACTATTGGTCGTAGAAAGGTATACGACCCAATGTTAACTAATTTCCCTAAAATCCATCAATTTTACCACTACAGAAATCCATGGGATGCAAAAACTCTTTATGAAACAAGTGTTTTAGCAGCAAAAGAATTGGAAACTGAAATACTAAGAAATGGTGCACAAAATATAGCAGCCTTTATTACAGAGCCTGTAATAGGTTCAGCAGCTCCAGGATCACATCCTGAGAAAATATACTTTGATATGGTAAGGGAAATATGTGACAAATACGACATACTTTTCATTATGGATGAAGTAATGGCAGGCTCAGGTAGAACAGGTAAAAAAATGGCATCAGAGCACTTTGATGCTAAACCAGATATACTTATAGTTGCAAAGGGATTAAGCAGTGGTTACACCCCTATAGGTGCAGCTGTTTGTAATAGCGAAATCTTTGATACAATAATGGTTAAGGGTTCTGGAAACTTTATACATGGCCACACATACGCATCTAATCCTCTTTCTTGTGGAATAGCTTTGAAAGTTATGGAAATAATTGAAAGAGATAAGTTTATAGAAAATGGGGCATCTCAGGGAGACTACTTAATGGAGAAAATGCAAGAACTTTATAAGTATCCTATAGTTGGGGATATCAGAGGTAAAGGTCTTATGATAGGGGTAGAATTTGTTCAAAACAAAGAAACTAAAGAGCCTTTTGACCCTAGCTTAAAGGTAAATGCTAAAGTAAATAATGCATGTATGGAAGAAGGAGTAGTGTTATATCCAGGCGGCGGATCAGCGGACGGGAAAGGCGACCATGTTCTTATAACTCCTCCAATTAATATTACTAAAGATGAAGTTGATGAATTATTTAATGGAATTGAAATGGGAATCAAGAAAGTTTCTGAAGCTCTATAATTTGAGGCTTGAAAGGAGAAATTATGGAAAAACTAATTATAACAGTTGCCCTTACAGGTAACGTACCAACTAAAGCATTAAATAAAAGCACTCCTGAAACAGTTGATGAAATAGTAGCAGATGCAAAGATGTGTGCTGAACTTGGGGCAGCAGTTGCTCATATTCACGTAAGAGATGAAGAAGGAAAGCCAACAAGTAGAAGAGATTTATTTGAGCAAGTTGTAGATAAAATGAATCAAGAAAAAATAGACATAATAAAACAACTATCTACTGGGGCAAGAGGCGGAGAAAACACAATTGAGTGGAGAGGTCAAATGCTAGATTTAAATATTGAAATGGCTAGTTTATCGACTGGGTCATCAAATTTTCCTTCAAGTGTAAATGCTAATTCACCCGATCTTATAAATGCCTTAGCTAAAAAAATGCTTGATAACAACATTAAGCCAGAAATAGAGGTTTTTGATACAGCTATGCTTTCAAATGCTATATTCTATGAGAAAAAAGGAATATTAAAAGGACCACTTCATTTTAACCTAGTAATGAATGTTAAAGGATCTATGCCAGCTACACCAAAAAACTTAATGTTCTTAGTAGATAACCTTCCAAAAGGTTCAACTTGGACAGTATCAGGTATAGGAAGATCTCAAGTTCAAATGATTACTATGGCAATTGCCATGGGAGGTCATGTAAGGACAGGTCTTGAAGATACAATTGAATTTGATAGAAATGTTCCCGCAACAAACAAAAACTTGGTTGAAAGAGTAATTAACATAGCAAATGCAGTAGGAAGACCAATAGCAACTACAGATGAGGCGAGAAAGATAATGAGTTTAGTATAGTTTAAAAGGGGAGTGTGAACTTCCCTTATTTTTTTTAGGAGGGTAAATATGAGCCATAAGATTCAAGACTTACTAGAATCTAAGGAAAAGA
>CAZSLV010000137.1:0-4202 GCA_964607545.1 uncultured Gudongella sp.
ATTGACCTTTGCGACCGAACAAGCGCCTGTGTGATGCTAACCGATTGTGGTTGTATTTCATCGACTCTGTCCAACCTTTACCTCAAGGAGCTAGATGAGACATTCCGAGGACAAGGCAAAGTATTCTCTCTTCGCTATTGCGATGACATCCTCCTAATCTCCACATCGAAAGCTAAACTCCAGAAGGCATTCTCGAGACTTAAGAGGATCTTAAGGGGCAAGAGACTAAGGTGCAAGGCAACGGATATAACCGATATGGAGAAATAGGAAACCACTTTTTTAGGATTGAGGTTCAAAGTTAGTAGTGGAAAGTTGATACTTAAGGCATCCAGAAGAGCAGAAATCAAGCTTATAGAAATCTTAAGGGAGGTGATAACGACAGAGGAACTTAGGAGTGCTGTATACAGTAGAGTCTGGTACTACACTGTTGGATTCAAGTATATGGACTACTTTGAGGTAGCTATGGACTTAGTCGTAAGTTCAAAAGGAAGTGATGTCTGGTATGAATGCCTGAAACATAAGAATAGAACCATAGACCAAGCATTCATATACAAAGAGGATTTATAAAAGCTCCTGGGACATAGGAAGTATACTCCACTCTTCTGGGCAACACAGAGTCATATTAACAAATCAGGATCAGAGCGGATAGCCTGAGGTCAGTCCTGTCTCTTATGGGCTATCTATAATGCTTGAAGCAGTATTCCCCTATAAGGTATACATTGTAAGGAGGTCTTTGCCGCCGGCCGATCGACAGACTGGAGACGAAAGCTAGAAGACGATTATACGTAAGGGTATACACAAGAGAATGAATCGCTGGAAACCAAAATCGCAAAAGGAACAAACCATACGGCGGCTCATTCACAGGGGGCAAATCACATTCAAATGTTTGCTCGGTCAAAAAGGAGCAGAGGTAATCTGTTCATAAAGTTCCACTTTGTGGCTCCCCTTCTCCACGACAATAAGTGGATCCTACCAGTTCAGCTTAATCGCTGGTCTGTTTATGCTCGGGTCTGGCTATCAACAGCCTGGCTCGAGCTATATATGATCTTCAAGGTTTGTGAGACTAAGACAATGCACCGGTCAAGACTAGGCTATGAAAAGACTTCATTCTGAGGAATGATACTAGATGAACAATAAGTACCCTAAAGAATTATTAACAGTCACCGAAATGATGGAATTTTTGAAAATAGGCAGAACCAAGGCATATGAACTTATCAATACTAAAGGATTCCCTGTTATCAGGATCTCAACGATCTGCAGGATCCCAATGGATGATTTGCTGATTTGGCTAAATGCAAATATGGTTCGCTAAATTTACCCCGGGTGTCAATTAACTTAAAAGGTTTGATTGCCACCTCAAGCTTAATTTAAGGAGGGGATTTAATGCCAAAGGATGAGAGAAAATTAGAAATTAATGAGGCTGAACAAAAGGAAGAAGATAAAAGGGAAGATGATAAAAAGAAGAAAAAGAAGCCAAAAAGGGCAAACGGTGAAGGCAGTATCTCGAAGCAAGGCAACTCTTGGAAAGGAGTTGTCACTGCTGGGAGGGATGAAAATGGCAAGCTAGTTAGAAAAACCTTCTACAATAAGAATCAAAGAGTACTCATACAAATGATGGCTGATTATAAAGCTGAGATAGCTAAGATCGACTACATCGAACCAAATAAACTTATGATGGAGAAATATCTGCTGGATTGGCTATACGAGGAAAAGCAAGGTACAGTATCTGGCAAATACTTTGATTCTATGGAATACCATGTAATTGATTACCTTATCCCGGCATTCGGAAAAATACCAATACAAAAGCTGGATAAGGCAACTATTGACAAAGCATATCGGAAGTGGATGGACGAAGGCGGCGTTACTGGAAAGAAGCTATCAAGAAAAACCATAAAGCATATCCATGCTACATTAAAGCAAGCTTTAGGTTATGCTGTCGATATCGGAAAGATAAGCAGAAATCCATTAGAAAAGTACAAGATCAAAAAGCAGGAGGATGAAATGAATAAAGTTTATTGTTTCACTAAGGAAGAAGAAAATAAGTTGATCCAGGAATTAAACTTAAAGAATAGCATGGATATTGCCATTCTAACAGCCCTTGAGACGGGTCTTAGACAAGGAGAAATAGTAGCATTGGCTTGGGGTGATATCAACTTGGAGAAAAAAGAAATATCAGTAACTAAGTCTCTTAGTATTATGAAGAACAGAGATTCAGGTGAAGATAACAATTACAAGAAAGTAATAAAGCCACCTAAAACCAAATCTAGCATAAGGACAGTTCCAATCTCATCTGCTCTTTCTTCAGATCTAAAGGCCTTCAAAGATTATTTGGATGAGAATAACATCCCAACTGGAAAGAACGATATTGTATTCCCATCCTCATTTGGCAATCATCTCCATCCCGCCAATTTATCCCATAGACTAAATGAAATAACTAAACAAGCCGGATTGCCCGATTTAAGCTTCCACAAATTAAGACATACATTTATTACTAGGCTAATAGAGAATGGTGTCAATATTAAAGTGGTGCAAGAATTCGCTGGACACTCAACCCCACTAATCACTCTTGGTATCTACAGCCATACGACTTCAGACAGTTTAGAAGCAGCTAGGTCTAGTGTAGATAAAATATACTCCAGAGAAGGTACTGTAGTAGGATATTAATGTCCCAGAAACAATATTTAAGTTAGCGTATGTAGTATAAGAAATAGTAAAGGCTGTAAGCGGACCCTAGGACTAATTTCCTCCATCCAAGTTGTCACTCTTACAGACACTTATTTTTCTCAGGAAACCATAGCCGCTGTAATAATTACAATGATATGCCCCCAAATAGAAAATACCGCGTTGCACCACGGTTGCACCTATCAAAGAATTTTGAAAAGTGCATACGCTACAACCCGGTATTTTACTGCATCCTGGTACGCCCAGAGGGATTCGAACCCCCGACCAACTGGTTCGAAGCCAGCTACTCTATCCAGCTGAGCTATGGGCGCGTGGATATTTGTTCTATTTTAGTATAATACTTGCAATAGTTAATGTCAATTGGCATATGGGGCTAGCAAGGCTAGACCCCATTTCTAGTCTTCTTTTGTTTATTCTAAGATTCCTACCTCTTTGTAGTATTTGGCTGCCCCCTCGTGAAGTGGTAGACCTGCTAGGTTTTTTGTTGCTGTATCAATTTTTAAGCCCTTTATTGCATTGTGGGTGTTTGCTAGAGAATCTATATTTTCCCAGAAAATCTTTGCCATTTGGTAGGCAGTTTCTTCTGGTAGACTTTCATCTACAAATATTGTTATAACAAGACTTGTAGTTACTATATCCTCATCTTGCCCTTCATAGGTGCCAGCAGGTATTATAGCCCTGTTATACCATGGGTATTGTGTAGTTAACTCTTCTATAACATCTTCATCTATTGAAATTAGTTTCCCATTTGCAGTTGATGTGATTTCTGAGATTGCTGCCGTTGGAATCCCTGCTTGAAGCCAAGCGCCATCAAGTTGTTTATTTCTTATAAGGTCAATAGATTCTGTAAATCCAACAAATTGGGGTTTAAAATCATCTGGGTAAACTAGGCCAGCTGCACTTAGGTGAATATTTGTTTCTACTTCAGGAGTACTTCCAGGGGCCCCTGGAGCGAAGTTCTTTCCTTTTATATCTCTTAAGGTTTCAATACCAGAGTCTTTGCTTACAACAACTTGATTGTAATTTGAATAAAGAGCAGTTAAAACCCTGACCCCATCATATTGTTTGCCTTCAAAAACTCCTGTTCCATTTTTTTGTTCAGTCATAATATTTGTTACTGCAACCCCTATTTGAGCTTCTTTTTCTGCTAGAAGGTTTAAGTTTTGCACCCCTCCATTAGAAGCTTCTACTGAAACATTTAAGCCATCAATATTTTCATTCCATAAATTAGCTATTGCAGCTCCAATTGGGTATATGGCGCCTGTTGTAGATGCAGTTGGAAATTTTAAATACATGGTTTCTTCACTTGAATTGGAACAAGCTGATAAGATGCATAGGCTTAATAGTCCTACTAAAACAAATGCTAGTACTTTTTTCAAAAATTTATCCTCCTTGTAAATTCGAATAGGTTTATATTATCAGATTTTAATAAAATATTCTAGGTTTATGAGATCTTATTTTATTATATGATTGGAGTGTCAAAAGACACTTACCTATAAATAATACTGATGTTTGTACCT
>CAZSLV010000138.1:0-4149 GCA_964607545.1 uncultured Gudongella sp.
AAATATATAAAAACCTGCCTTTTGGCAGGTTTTTATATATTTTTATCTTTGTGCTTCAAATTTTCTCAATAACTCAACAAATAACTCTGGTACCTTGGCCATAACTTCTGGTGGCTCAACAAAGGATATTCTAAATTGAGTTGCTCCTGGATTCTTTGCATCTCCCTTAATATCATAGAAGCCTTTCATAGGAGCAATTAAAAGGGTTGTTTCTACCCCATCTAACATTACTGAGCCTTCTCCTGCACAGTATAAAACAAAGTCAATTGCATCAAATCCAGGTTTTACAACATTTCTTACATCTATTACTGAATAAATAGAAGCATCTGGAGCTGAAACTATTAGCTTTGGTTCTCTTTCTTTTAAACCGTTATATACATTTACTATTTGTTTTTTATAATATTCTCTTTGTTTTTTAGCCCAAGCTAAAATGTCTTCTTTGCTTTCATGAGCTAGGGCACCAAATATATATTGACCAATTGCATTAGCACATAGGTTAGCTGTATATTCTGCTACAGACCTTGTGTGGAATTCTTTATTGTCTGTTATTACTGCACCAATCCTTAAACCACATGCATTCCAAACTTTAGATGCTGTTTCAATACTTACCCTTCTTCCCTCAATACCAGGGACATCTTCATCTGACAGGCCCCAAATACTAACTAAAGGTTTATCTTCTTTATAATATAATTCACGATAAGCTTCATCACTAACCATCCACATATTGTATTTAACGCAAAGTTTAGCAATATCTTTCATTGTATCATAATCATAAAGTTGTCCTGTTGGGTTATCATATGGTATTACTAAAATAGCAGCTGGTTTGTTCTCTTTAATAATTTCTTCAAGTTCTTCTGAACTAGGTAAATTAAAGCTACCTTCTTCGTCCATAGTCCTTTTAACAGTTATTGTTTTTTTACCAAGTCTTTCAGCAAATGACAAGTAATTTGTATATGCTGGGTCGATTAGCATTAAAGGTTTTTCATCAGTTCCAGCTGGTCCACTTACACCAAGGATTATTAACTCCATCCCAGAAGAACCACCATCTGTCACTTGGATATTTAGCTTGCTAGTGTCAAAGCCTTCTGCATCTAAAATATTCTTAAATGCACCAATTGATTCTTTAGTACCAACAGTTGGCGTATACCTTACAACACCATCTTTGAATGGACTTTCCTCTGCATCTAGGTTAAACATTCTCTTTTGCATAGCAGGGTTGGTTGGTAGGGAAACGTTTCCAATACCTACATTAATAACTGCTTGAGGTTTTACTTCTCTTTCTTCATACTTCATTTGTGCAAGTCTTACTGCTGATGGTTTCCTAGATTGAAAGTGAGCTGATAGTTCAGGTTTACTCATAAAATACACCTCTTTCTTAATATTAAATTAATTTGGATTATATCCTAGATAAATATAACCATATACATACATTTTAACATAAGAAAACTTTAATTACATCCACTAAATAAAATATAGTGTTTTATAATTGATAGAAACTCTATCACAAGCTATTGTCAGGTAGAGCATATATTATCATAATATCTAAAGAAAGAATTTATCATTTCTTCCATTTGCCTATCACTCGTTATATTTAACAGCTCTTCTTTGCTAGCTTCTGGATTTAAAAAAACCCCCTTGTTCCTAAAAATATACAAGACATTCATTCCCTCATCTGGATTCTCATTGACAGCCCTTATAAAGGTTAGAGGGTCTTTTTTATACAAGCTTATAATTATATCTTCAAAGAAATCAATATGGGCTCCTTCTGGGTTTGAATAGAGCTTTTGTACACCTATATAATCTTCTGCATTTGTGGTCTCCATCAAATAAGGCCCTATTGTATTTTTTAAGTCTTCATTTGAAATTTCCCCAAGAGGACTCCAATAAAGTTCTTCTAAAACTTCCCCTCTTTTATACTTAGGGTCTTTGTTTTTTATTAATTCTAAAATATCCATTTATATCATCTCCATACCCTATATACCCATTATTTTATTGGTCTATAAGGCTTTTAGTTAAAAATTATTAAAAGCAAGTTAAGTTGACTCTAACTTGCTTTTGATAATTTCTTATTTTTTATTTCTTTTTTTATAATCCTCTTCTATCTTTTCTTTCCAAGTCCTATCTATTGACTTTTTAGCTCGTAAATCACTTATTGCTTCGCTAAGAACTTCATAGTTTAAACTCGTACCTTTTTTATCAGAATGATAATTACTTGCCCTATCTTCACTTATTCCAAAACGTTTTGCTGTAGCTATTGCATCAATATTTGCTCCTAAAAATATAAACTCCCAACCATAGTTATCTTTTTGATAAGTAATCATTTTATTTATTTTATCAAAAGTATACTCCCTGCTAGAGTTTTCCTCTCCATCAGTTGTAATAATAAATATGACTTTTTCAGGTCTTTCACTTTCCTTTCTTTTCTTTATACTTTGAATTGTGTTTGCAATGCTTATTCCAATTGCATCTAATAGGGCAGTAGACCCCCTAACATAATAATCTTCTTCACTTATAGGTAGGGCCTCTCTTATATCTAACCTATCATGTAATAGTTCATAGTAATTGTCAAAAAGTACTGTGCTTATTTTAGCATCTGTCTTTTCTTTTGCTTGCTTTGCTAACATACTATTAAAGCCCTTGATAGTTTCCTCTTCAAGACCTCCCATGGAAGCAGATCTATCGAGTATAAAAACTAATTCACTTAAGTTTTTCATTTTTTTCATCCCCTTATCTTATTTTAATTAAATAATAACATTTTAAAATAAGGGCTTGGTCGCATAAGATGCGACATTTTAAAACTTCTAAAGACCTAGTAAATTTTCATCAAAGGCAAAGAGGGCCTCATTAATTTCAAAGATATTGTAGTTTCTCTCATTTATAAAATATTGAATGATAACATCAAATTTACTTGAATTTGAAAGGGCGAAACCAGCCTTTAAGAGAAAGTCTTGTGTTTGGCTTAAACTTAATTCAAGGGCTATGGCAAAGGCCAGCACAGTTTGCTTGCTGGGCTTATAGTTTATATCATTTCGAATTTTTGAAAATAATTTCCTATCAATATTTGCTTTTTTATAAGCTTGTGCATCTGTAAATCCTTTCTCATCAATTAACCTTAGGAGCATTTGTGAAAAAGTTTCATCTAGCTGCTTTACTGCATCTACTAAACTAATACTTTCATCTTGTAAATTATACTTTAAATCCTCTATATATAAATCATAGTCCCTTTTCGATTCTCTTATCTTGGCTTTTATATTAGGGTCTTTAAGTTCTTTAATGTAATTATTGTCAATATACTCTTTTATAGAAGAAAATAGCTTACTGGATATATGACCTTTGTTTTTTTTAAGTGTCATTTAAATCTCTCCTTTATTGGTTTTGTCAATAAAATCTAAAATCTTAGACACTGCACTTTCTTGCTGTTGTGAAAGAGTAATACTTGCCTTACCATCACCTTTTTGCTCACCGTAATTTCCAAAATAAGCATGGTTGCCACCCTCAATAACATAATAACTTGTTTCTTTGGATGCAAAAGACTTTTTATCCTCAAGCTCTTTTAAATTAAGAACCTTATCATTTGAACCATATATTGAAATAATGGGGATATTAGATTCACTAAGGTCTGCACTTGGATATGCTGCTAGGAGTATTAAACCATCTACCTTCGCATTGTTTTTACTTGCATATATACTAGCCATGGCACCCCCTAAAGAGTGGCCTGCTAGGTACCAAGTTTTAATTTCTTCATTGTTTTTTATAATTTCATCTGCAGCATCTTGATTAAAGACAGCTAAGTTAAAGGGCATCTTAACTATAAAAACATCATAGCCCCCCTCCATTATCTTCTCTGAAATAGGAATATAGGACTTATAATCAACCTTACCTCCAGGATAAAATATGATTCCAACATCTACTTCCTTCCCACTTGCTTTAAGTTTTATTAAATTCCCTTCCCTAGACTCAAGTATATTCTTATTGTTTATTTTTTCAATAGCTTGGGGGAGGGCTCTTGAGTAATCTAGGGTATAAGCGTAAAAAGATAAGGCAAATATTAAAATTATCACTAAAAATGAAATCCCTACCTTGCTAATTAAAGATTTTTTACCTTTCAAGATAACCCCTCCTAATTAAGTAATTTCTAAATATTATATT
>CAZSLV010000139.1:0-3851 GCA_964607545.1 uncultured Gudongella sp.
AAGAAAGATTCTCACGCTACGCTCAGAATGACAAATATGCTTAGGATAACTACAAATACCTTTGCATATGACGTAGGGATGGACGACTCTGTCCATCCGACTAGGACCCATACATTAATTATAAATCGTGAATTGAAAACAAGGAGGATAAAAATGGATAATATAGGTTTAATAGGTATGACCTCAATAATTATGGCTGGACTAACCATAGCCATAGGGTCAATCGCACCAGCATTTGGAGAAGGTAAGGCAGTTTCACAAGCCTTAAAGTCAATAGCTCAACAACCCGATGAAGCAAATACAATATCAAGAACTCTCTTTGTAGGACTTGCCATGATAGAGTCGACTGCTATCTACTGTTTTGTAATATCAATGATTTTATTATTTGCCAACCCATTCTGGAACCTGGTAATAAGGTGATCTTATGCAAATAAGTTTATTTGGAGTTATAGCTCAAGTAATTAACTTCTTTATAATGCTCTTTATTCTTCAAAAGCTTCTATACAAGCCCGTAGTTAAGGCTATGGATGAAAGGCAAATAAGCATCCAAAAGTCTCAAAAAGAAGCAGATGAAAAAATGGAAAATGCTAAAGAATTAATTAGTGAGTACAAGGACAAAATGGCAGTAGTAGAAGAAGAAAAGTCGAGTATTATAAGTCAAGCAAGGATTGAAGCAAAAGAGAAAAAACAAAGTCTCCTAGAGGACTATCAAAAAGAAGCAGATAGAAAGAGGGCTAGCTACTTAAAAGAAATTGAAGATGAAAAAGCAAACTTTATAGATAACCTTAGAAAGACTATGGGACAAAGTGCAGTAAAGATAGCCTCCCATATACTAGGTATGGTTTCTTCTAGAGACTTAGAAGATGAAGTTTTTAATGCCTTTATAAAAGAAATAAAAGATTTAGATAAAAACATTGAAGATAAAAGGACCCTTAAAGATGAAAGACAAGTAATTTTAAATAGTGCAAGGGAACTTGAGACTCGTGAAAAAGAAGAAATTGAAGAGACTTTAAAGAAAACTTTAAATAATTTAGAAAGCATAGAATATAATATACAGGAGGATTTAATTTTAGGCTATGAATTAAACCTAGAAACCTACACCCTCCATACCAGTATTAAGAACTATTTAGATAGTGTTGAAGAAGATATCTTAAAGATGCTTGAAAAGGATGACTAGAGGTGGATTTATGTTAAATAAACAAATTCATTACTTGGATAAGGCAGTAGAAAAATCCATACAAGGGGACTTAAAAAAAGACAACCTAGTAGAAAGTGGTACGGTTATATCTGTAGATAGTGGTATAGCCCATATAAAGGGCCTTAGGGCAGTTAAGAACCTAGAACTAATAGAATTCCCAGGTCATATTATGGGGATGGCCTTTAACCTTGATCCAGAGTCTATTGGGGTGATTATCCTTGGGGACTATTATAAAATTAAGTCAGGAGATAAGGTTAAGAGGACCTATAAGGTATCTGAAATACCCGTATCTGAAGAATTTTTAGGTAGGGTAATTAGCCCACTTGGTAGAGTCCTTGATGATAAGGGGGAGGTTTATACTAATGAATCCCTCCCAGTTGAAAGAGAAGCACCCTCCATTATAAAAAGGGCCCCTGTATTTGAACCCCTTCAAACAGGGATAAAAGTTATAGATTCTATAGTACCAATTGGAAGAGGGCAAAGGGAGTTAATCCTTGGAGATAGGCAAACTGGAAAGACAACCATAGCAGTTGATACCATAATAAATCAAAAAAATTCTGGTGTAATTTCAATTTACTGTGCCATTGGCCAGCAAATTACTTCTGTTTCAAAGACCATAGAAATACTCCGTTCAAAGGGGGCCATGGAAAATACTATCTTTATGATAGCAGGCTCAGAGGACCCACCGGGGGTTTCTTATATAGCCCCCTACGCAGCAACATCATTGGCAGAGTACTTTATGGAAAAAGGCAGGGATGTCTTAATAATTTATGATGACCTAACAAGACATGCCAGGGCCTATAGGGAGCTTTCTTTATTACTTGAAAGGCCACCTGGTAGAGAGGCCTACCCTGGAGATATATTTTATATTCACTCTAGGTTACTTGAAAGATCAACCCACTTAAAGGATGAATTCGGAGGTGGAAGTTTAACATCCCTTCCTATAATAGAAACCCAGGCAGAAAACTTATCTGCCTATATACCAACAAACCTTATATCCATAACAGATGGGCAAATTTACCTGTCACCAAAGTTATACCAAAGGGGTAACTTACCTGCTGTCCAAATTGGAGTATCTGTATCTAGGATAGGGGGTAAAACTCAAATTCCTTCCTATAGGAGTATTACCAGCCAGCTTAAGCTTACTTATTCTCAGTTTGAGGAGTTGGAAGCCTTTGCAAGCTTTGGTACAAGGATTGATGACTCAACAAGAAGGACCCTAGAAAGGGGTCAAAGGATTAGGGCTGTTTTAAACCAACCCCAACATGAGCCAATCGAGGTAACTGAACAAATTGGAGTCCTCCTTGCAGTAACTTCAGGCTTACTAGACCCAGTAGAACTTGATGATATAGATAGGGCCCAAGAAATAATTAGAAGGGCTGTAAGAGAAGATGATGAATTTAGGGAAAATTTATTGGGAGATAAGGAACTTGAAGAAAGCGTAAAAGAATCTTTTATAGATAGGATTAAGTCTTTACTTAGTAAGGAGTTGGATATATAATGCAAGGCTTACAAGGCTTAAAGAAAAGTATTGACTCTGCTGGTAACCTTAAGTCAATTGTAGGTACCATGAAGGCCCATGCCTCAAGTAATATAAATCAATTTCAAAATGCAGCCAAGGCATCCAGAGAATACAGGAGGGTCCTTGATATGTCCCTCTATGTAGTTTTATCAGGTGAAGAGGAAGGATTAATGCCCATGGAGACCCTAGATAAAGGTGATGTGGTCCATTTTGTATTTGGATCAGACCATGGCCTAGCTGGTCGTTTTAATGAGAGGATTATTGACTATGCCCTTAAAAATATAGAAAAAAAAGAGGACCAAAAGGTAATAGCCATAGGACAGCAAGCCCTCCAAAGGTTAAGGTTTGATTTTGATGTAATTGATTACTTTCACGTGCCTCAAACTACAGATTCCATAGCCTCAATGGTTACAAACCTCTTAGTTAAAATAGATGAACTTCGTGATGAAGGAAATATCACAAAGATAATCCTATACTACAATAAACCCACAGATAACTATGGCTTTATAGAAGAAAGAGAAACCCTCTTTCCAATAGACCTATCAAAAGTAATTAAGGATAAGGTTAATTGGGAATCAAAAAGCATCCCAACCTACTTTTCTGATAAGGAAGTTTTACTTTCAGATTTAATAAGACAGTATATATTTATAACCTTATACAGGGCATTTTGCTATTCCCTAGCCTCAGAAAACGCCTCAAGGCTATCATCCATGCAGTCTGCAGAAAAAAACATAGAAGAAAGACTAGAAGAGTTAAATTATGAATACAGAAGAGAAAGACAAAACTCCATCACAGAAGAAATAAATGATGTAATATCAGGCTTTAAAGCAATTAGAAAAAAATAAGATCCTTCGCTTTCGCTCTGGATGACAAAATGCTTGTCATTCCGACCGCTAGGGAGGAATCTATGTCTTTGATGTCAATCGTAGGGATGGACGACTCTGTCCATCTGCCTAGGGACCAAAAAGATAAGATCCTTCGCTACCGCTCTGGATGACAAACAAAAGATCCTTCGCTTTCGCTCTGGATGACAAAATGCTTGTCATTCCGACCGCTAGGGAGGAATCTATGTCTTTGATGTCAATCGTAGGGATGGACGACTCTGTCCATCCGCCTAGGGGACCAAAAAGA
>CAZSLV010000140.1:0-3812 GCA_964607545.1 uncultured Gudongella sp.
TCAGGAACTATCTAATATAATAAAAAATGATAGAGATGCAAAATACGATATAAGAGAATGGGCACCAGAAGATGAAAAAATGAGTAAGGGAATAACGCTAACTACAGAGGAACTAATAAAACTAAAAGAAATACTAAGTGATATGAATTTATAGCAAATAATCTAAATAAGCTAGTGTTTATGATTCAACTGTGGGTAGTGAGAGCAAGTTGGTTGGTCGAGATAGATGGTTGTAGAGATATAGAAGCTAATTTATATGAACTTGAAGATACTATTTCTTTTATTTTTCTGGGCATCAGAAGAAATAAATGTAAATGATGAATCAGAAAGAATAAAAAATATATGGGGAATTAAACTAGATATAGATTTTATTATCTTTTAAAGGTGAAAAGATAAATCCTTAAGTAGATCTTGATTGGGGTATTAGCAAAGGCAAAGAAGTTTAAGTGAATATTGTTTGTAAATCTGATATAATATAATTAATCAATAGAATATTGAAGTATAAATGGAGGTGTTCTTTATGATGTACCCATATATCGTTTTATCTGACGAAACAGAAATAGTTCATTCTCATATTATTCAGGAAAATGGGATACAAACTGTGGAGGTTCATTTTGAACGTCCATCTGAAAGCGGCTTTGATTCAGCAAGATGTAGCTTGCCATCTTATACTTGGATTAAGAATGAAGGGTTTTCAAAAGAAGAAATAAATAAATTTGAGCAATTTCTCCATAATAATGCTCATTTGTTATATAAATATGCAGAATCTGGAGGGATTAGAATTGACTAGTCTATTTAGAATAGGTTCATATTTAGTTTATTTCTGGTCTAACGAAAATTTTGAACCTGTTCATGTTCACATAGTTAAAGGAAAACCAACTAGCAATGCTACTAAAGTATGGCTGACGGAATCTGGTGGTTGTATTGTAGCAAACAATTCGAGTAGAATACCTAAATATGAATTAAATGAGATGCTAGAAGTTATTTCTGCTCAACATTATATGATTTGCCAAGAATGGAAAAATCATTTTAAGGTTAGCGAAATTAAGTTTTATTGCTAATATTAAGATTACTAAAACTTATACTTAAGGAGAAGATTAAATGTTATATTTTATGAATGATTATTCTGAAGGGGCCCACCCTAGAATTATGGAAGCCCTTACAAAAACAAATATGGACCAACATGTTGGTTATGGGCTGGATGTCCATTGTGACAAGGCAAAAAAACTAATTCAAAAAAGAATAGGAAAATTAGATGCAGATGTTCATCTTTTAGTAGCTGGTACACAAACAAATACAATTGCAATATCTTCTTTTTTAAGACCCTATGAGGCAGTAATTTCAACTGATCTTGGCCATATTGCAGTCCATGAGACAGGGGCTATTGAAGCAACTGGGCATAAAATTATAGAAATGCCAAGTACAGATGGATTGCTTAGACCAGAAGATATTGATAAAGCATGCAAGTCTCATATGGATGAACATATGGTTTTACCTAAACTAGTATATATCTCAAATGCTAGCGAAATGGGGACCATATATAAGAAGGGTCAATTAGAGGCCCTTAGAAATAAATGTGATGAATATGGCCTTTATCTTTATTTAGATGGGGCAAGACTAGCCACAGCCTTAACTTGTGATGACAACGACCTTACTATAGAAGATATAGCAAACTTAACGGATGCCTTTTACATAGGGGGTACAAAAAATGGTATGCTCTTTGGGGAAGCCTTAGTTATTATAAACGAAGATTTAAAACCATATATGCGATATTCTATTAAGCAAAGAGGGGGCTTGTTAGCTAAAGGTAGACTCTTGGGGGTACAATTTGAAGAAATTTTTAAAGATGATCTTTACTTTGAAATATCTAGGCATACCAATCAAATGTCAAACTTATTAAGAAGTGGACTTAAAAAGCTTGGCTTTAAATTAGTAACAGAGTCACCAACCAACTTAAGTTTTGTTGTTTTACCAAATTATATTCACAAGGAACTTTCAAAATATTGCTATTATGAGGCAGAAAGACCTTTTGATGAAAACAATATGGAAGCAAGGTTTGTAACATCCTGGGCAACACCAAAAGAAGATGTAGAAAAACTAATAGATTTATTAGGTAAGCTTATAATCAAATAAAGTTATTAAAATTAAGGGTCCCTTTTGAGGGACTTTTTATTTTTTTATTGACTAGTTTATAAAAAAGTTATACAATTAAATTGACCATAGTGGTCAATGAATTAATAATTGGTAAAGAAAATTTTTAATTGGAGGTTCCTATGAATAAGAAATTGATTATCGCACTTATCATCCTTGCACTTGTGGGGGCAGGAATATTTTATTTTCTAACTATGGGCAACATTGGGACAAAATATAATACTGAAGAAGTAAAACTTAGAAAAGTAGAAAAATATGTCGATGAAGTTGGAACTATAAGCTCAAAAAATATTAGGAATTACTATGGAAACGGCCTTAAAAAAATAGAAACTATGGACTTGGAAGTAGGAGACTATGTAAAAAAAGGGCAACTTCTAATTAAATTTGAAGATAATACAGACCTAGAAATCCAAAAGATAGAAAAACAAATTGAAGCCTTAAAAGCTACCTATAGCGAAGCTAAAACAGGGGCTGATTTTGCTAGCATTAACTCTGCAAAGACAAGTATAGCAAGTATAAAAACTAGGATAGAAGAAGCTAGCGAAAATAAAAATATAATAGAAGAATTATACAAAAATGGAGCAGCAGCAGAAAGTGAGTTAAGAGCAGCAGAATATAACTTAGAACAACTCCAAAATGACTTATCTATAGCCCAAAGTAACTACAATGGACTAAGCAAGGGACTTTCATCAAATATGAAGAAAAAATATGAAGCAGAAATAGATATCCTCCTCTTATCCCTTGAAAGTCTTAAAAAAAGCAAGGAAGACTCTCTTCTTTATGCTGACTTTGATGGAGTAATAACTGAATTAAATACATTTGTAGGAGATGTTCCATCTCCAAGTTTAATGATTCTTGAAGTTATGGATCCTTTAGAAAAAAACATCTCTGTAGACTTTATGGTTAAAGATGCCTTACTTATTGAACCTGGTATGAAGGCTCAAGTTAATGATATAGATTTAGGGATAGAAATCAACAACCTACAAGTTGAAAGGGTATATCCAAAGTCTTTTGTGGTGTATTCAGACCTAGGTGTCTTAGAAAACCGTCAAAAGGTAGAGATAAACCTTCCAAAAGAAAATAAAGAACTTTCATTTGGATTGAAGTTAGAAACAAGAGTCATGGTAGAAGAAGGAAGAGATTCACTTTTTATACCTATAGATGCCATTTATGAAAAAAACCAAAAAAAATATGTAGAAGTACTAGAAAACAAAAAACCTCTTGAAAGAGAAGTTATCACAGGCATAGAGGATGGGAATTCTATTGAAATAAAAGAAGGTTTAAAAGAAGGAGAAGAAGTAATTTTACTCTATGAAAAAAAATAAAGGATGATTATAGAGAGGAGTCTAACTTGGAAAATAAACTTTCAAACTTAGATGAAGATAAAAAAATAAAAATTATAAACAGTGCTATGGAGGAGTTTAGCAAGAACTCATATGATAAGGCTTCCACAAATAGGATTGTAGAAAGAGCTGGAATATCAAAGGGGTCACTTTTTAATTACTTTGGGAGTAAAGAAAAACTTTATAAGGATTTAGAAATCTTTGCATTTAAGGAAATGGCAAATGCTATTGTAGAAAAATTAAACTGGGAGGAAGCGGATTTACTTAACCGTATTGTTGAAATAACTACAATCAAATTAGAAGTTTTACAAAATTATC
>CAZSLV010000141.1:0-3812 GCA_964607545.1 uncultured Gudongella sp.
TTACTTTAAAATCAAGACTGGTATAGATTAAAGAAAGTTTAATCGTCAGCGCTGTCCTTCAAGCTTTTATATTTTGTTATTGATTAAAAGTATGGTAAAATTGTAGGTAAATAAGTAAAAGAGGTGAATATATTGGAAGCTATTGAATTAATGGTAAAAGAACATGATAATATCAGAAGAGTCCTAAAACTTATAAGAAATATCTCCTATAGAGTGTTAAATAAGGATGAATATGACCTTGAGGACTTTCCCAAGATAATAGACTTTGTAAGAACTTATGCAGATAAACACCACCATGGCAAAGAAGAAGATATTCTTTTTGAAACAATGAAAAAGGACTTAGAAGCAGTAGCAAAATCTGGTGCAATAACTGGTATGTATATAGAACATGATATGGGAAGGCTTTATATGGCAAACCTAGAGAAGGCCTTGGAAGAATTTGTATCTGGTAGTGATAAGGCAAGGTTAGATATAATAGCAAATGCTGTTTCCTATGCAAATCTATTAGAAAGACACATTGAAAAAGAAAACACAGCCCTATACAAGTTAGCTGAGAGGATGTTAAAGGAAGACAGCAAGACTTTTATAGACGAGGAATCAAAAAAAGTTGAAGACCTAGCAAGTGAGGCGGGCTTACAGGATAAGTATATTGCTCTAATTGATAAGCTAGAAAATAAGTATATGGATTAAAAATAAAGGCCCAGATAAAAAAGTATAGTAAACTTTTTATCTGGGCCTTTACTTAACAAGAACTAAGTTTAAGCTTTTCCTTTTTATTTAATCTTCCTAAAATAAAAATTATTATAAGAGAAACTAGGGATAAAAATATAAATCCAAGGTTAAAGTTTCCACCTGTCTTATCTAGTAAAAACCCTAAAGATGCAGGACCTATTGCAATACCTAAATTTGAAGACATTGTAAGTACACCTAGGCCCATACCCATTTGATGGGGTTTTACAATTTCAGGTAAGTGAGTAAATATAAAAACTGGCATAGGAGAAAATCCAACTCCTAGAGCGATTGCCCATAGGGGTAAGAAAGAACCTCCCCTGGAAATCATAAGGTATGAGATTGCGGATATAATTGTTCCAATTAATATTAATCTTTTTTTCCAACCTGTTTTATCCATTACTATCCCTACAAGTGGACTTAAAAATATTGGGACAAACATAATAAAGCTAGTCAATAAACCAGCCCTTTGCATGTTCATTCCTGTTTCTTGATAAAACTGGGGAACAAAGGTAACATAAGATAAGAGTTGGCCATTTCCAAGCATCCAAACTAGGGCAATAATCCAAAGGTTTACATTGGATAAGAGACTTGCAGAGGGATCTTTCTGTAGATCTTTTGATATTTTTTTAGAGTTTCTGGCCTCTTCTTTTGGTAAATAAAGGCTAAAAATATTAATTACTAAAACAATACCTATAAATAAGGCTATTGCTAAGATTATTGACCTCCAAGGAATTCTTTGTCCTAAAATCCCAAATAAGTTAGTAGCTATGACAGTACCAGTGGGAACTGCAGTATTAAAAATCCCCATTCCAATCCCAATATTTTTTTTGTCAAAAAACATGGTAACCAATAAAGGGGCCAAGATTACTAGGGCAGTAGCACCTATACCAGTTACAAGTCTAAAGGTTAATAGGGTAGAAAAAGAAGTTGATTTAGAAAAACCTATTAAACCAAGCATCATAATTATCAGGGAGATGATAATTATAGACTTCTTATTGTACCTATTAGCTAAAAATGCTACTAAAAAAGGAAGTAAAATCCCTGGGATAGCATAGGCCCCCATCAAGATTCCAGCTTGTGAGTTAGAGAAAGCTATATCTTTTTGTATTTCATTAAATATTTGGGGCAAAGATTGCAAGGATATGGCAAATGTTAACATAAGCATAAATGCAATAACTAAAACCACCCACTTATAAGAATCCTTCTTTACTGACAAATTATCAATCCTCCTGTTAATATATTGATTTTATACCTTTGATAAAATATTTTAAGTCCTCTTAACTTACACTTAGGCTTAGGTCTAGTAACTTTTGAATTAATTCTTCATAAGTATACCCTCCACCAATTGCAACACGAGGAAAGTCGCTGTAATCTGGTTGCATGCCTGGCAGGGTATTTATTTCTAAAAAATAGGGTACTCCATCCCTTCCTACCCTAACATCTATTCTAGCATACCCCCTGCATCCAAGTGCCCTATAAGCTATACTTGCTTGGTCTTTAATTTTGTTTTCTAAATTTGAGTCTATATCTGCTGGACACTTAACCTTAACTGCATCGTTTGCCTTTATATCTACAGTCATAAAACCCATACCATCATTTGTATCAAAAATTATTTCTTGGATTGGAAGCACTTCAGGTTTATTGTTTCCCAGTAGTCCAATAGTAAATTCGCGACCCACTATAAATTCTTCCACTAAAGCTTTTTGATTAAATACCTCAAATATTTTGATGATCCCATCCCTTAGATCTTTTTCATTGTATACAAGACTTGTATCTGTTATTCCTAAACTTGAACCCTCATGTTCTGGCTTAATTATTAAAGGATACTTAAGACTTTGGCTAATTGGCTCATCCCCACTTTTAAAAACCTGGAAGTTAGGTGTTTTAATCCCACTATTTAAAAACATTAGCTTACTTACTTCTTTGTGGAGGCCAAATATATGGCTTGAAAGACTAGACCCTACAAAGGGAAGACCTGTCAACTCCAACATACCTACAACATTTGCTTGTTGTATCTTATTAGTAATTCCAGTGCAGGCGTTAAAGATAACTTCTAAATTCTCAATAGACTTTATATCTCTTAATAAATCAATGCCTGCCCCTATTCGAGTGACCTTGTGGCCATTTGATATCAAGGCCCCTTCAATTGCTTTAACAGTTAAATCCATTTGCAAAGCCCCATGGGGATCTATTGAATTATCCCTCTTATTCTCCTCATCTGCCCTTGTATATAAAAGTCCTACATGCATTAAAATAACCTCCTATCATATAATCCTATTTCAAATTCCTTGCTTTTATCTTACCATAATAAAATCTTTCACTGTAAGTGTAAATTTTTAATCTTATACGTAAAAAACTCTAATGAACCTTCATTAGAGTTTTATTTTATTGATTTTAATTTAACTATATCTTTATAATTTTTGGCAGTAATCATTTGAACATCTGATATGTCCTCTTTTATTTCTCCTATATCAGAACTCATACCTTCCAACTTATTAAATATAAGCATCTGATTATCATTTAAGACTTTTATTTCTTCCTTTAATTCAGTTCTTACATTCGATATTTCTTCTTTTAATTCAGTTCTTACATTCGATATTTCTTCCTTTAATTCAATCCTTACATTCGATATTTCTTCTTTTAATTCTTTCTTAGTGTCTTGAATTTCAATATACAACTTCTCCAATAGGTTAAATATTTTATCTTCTTTATCCATTTAACCACTCCTATATAAGTATGGTGGAGGTGGTGAGTGTCGAACTCACGTCCGAAAACATTTCCACAAGAGTTTCTCCGAGTGCAGTCAGTAATTTAACATTCCCTCTGCTCATCTCCTACTGACAGGATATGAGTTTTAGTAGCTTCATAGTTTCCGTTTCAAGCTCAAAGCTTTGCTAGACTCGGTTCCCTACTAGATTGACGATTTAATCCAGGTCGTAGGTTTCCCGGTTAAATCGAGCAGCATCTAGGCTGCTAGTGCGTAATTATCGTTTGCGTTTATATTGTTTGCCACTTTTTTCGTTGCTTGGCGTCAACGACTCGCTACTCTTGATTCCACATCCCCGTCGAAACCAAGTTCA
>CAZSLV010000142.1:0-3808 GCA_964607545.1 uncultured Gudongella sp.
ATAATTAGGCTTTATTCTATATGGTTCTATTGATAACTTCATTAATCTTGGGGTTGTTGTAATTGCTACCCCTTTTTTATCATTTGCATATAGTTTCCACATTGCATAGTTTTCATAATCTGATTTATGCCAACAATTTATCTTTGTTAATCTCTGTAGTTGTTTAAAAGCATTGTTAAACATCATTAGCGGTTTAAATAATTCAGTATGGCAATAATCAGCAGAATTAATAAAAGTGGCACCTTCCCATTCATCTTCGAACTGATTTGCAGCAGCAAAGTATATGTATCCTTCTCTTAAGCTATTTATTAGTCTATCAATTTTTAAATATCGCCAACACAGTTGATCCCATAAAATTGTATTTTCGATCAATTCAATCATTTTAATACCACCCTTAATACAAATTATTTTGCTTTACTAACCGATGAATTTAATAATGTACTGTTTAAGTAATTATCATAGTTTTTCGTTCGAGACATCACCGGTATTTATTCATATGTTTGTCATATTCTGATCTAATCGTGAGAAATCTAGTATGATAATTGCTGCGGTTGTGATTTCTGAGGTCCACAGGCTCGCCTTCTGTGAAAAAACCACCTCCATATTATATACATTTTAATAGAAATTTTGTGTTCTTTACCACTGCTTCACCTCTTTTTCTATTAATGCAATATTTTGACACATCTATGTAGAAATAAAACGGACACAACTTATCTTCATGCCAGTCTATCCAATATTTCCATATCCTACTATTATCCCCATGCCCAATAATACAAAGCCTGCTACAATACCTATTAAACCAATTAAAGCCATCCAAGTTGGTGGTTCAATCAGTTTACTATCATCAACATCAGTATCACGATCCATAAACTTAAGTATTTCTTCTTCACTTGCTCCATCGGCTTCCATTTGATATACAGTGTCTTCATATTCCTGTATTTGAGAACTGACTTGACGATAACTCATGTAAGAACTTAATCCAAAAGTGACAATGCCCAGCACGACAGACAGCCAAAATAAACTCATTTGGGCATTAGTGAAATGTAAAACTGCTGCTATAATGTAAGCTACTATACTTATTTTTGCTAACATATTGTCACCTTCTTACTTTTTTATATGTTACAATTGAAAATACATATGTATATAAAGACTTTTTGTCTAATGGGGAGGTATGGAAATTGAATTCATTTATAAAATACATCAAACAATGCTTTATTTATCTATTACAGTTCATAAAAACTATTTTTATGAGTAATACTGCTAAAAACCTGGAAATTGTAGCACTCAGAAGTCAAGTTGCTCTTTTAACTGAGCAGTTAAAAAATAAGAAGATCAAGAAATCCAAGTCCCACAGAGCCTTTAGGCAATTATGGGTGTTAATATCAAAACTTCATCCAAATTGGAAACCACTGTCAGCTGTTTTCAAGCCCGATACTATTATACGCTGGCATAAAACTGCTTTTAAAATCTATTGGAGAAAAAAATCTAAAAAGGTTGGTCGACCTTCTATAAAAAAGGAAATTATAAAGTTAATAAAAAAAATTCATAAAGAAAATCCTTTGATGTCTGCTAAAAAAATCCATGAATTACTAATTTCAATGGGAATAATTAATCCACCAGCGCCAAATACAATGACCAAATACATTCCAACACTTAAAAAACCTCCTTCTGAAAAACAAGTTCAATCTTGGAAAACATTTCTTAAAAATCATAGTAAAGAAATTTGGGCTATGGATTATTTTGTAATTCCAACTTTAAGGTTTAAAATGCTATATGTTTTAATAATTATTAATCATAGTTCTAGAAAAATTGAACACTTTGCCATATCTGAAAATCCTAATCTCGAGTGGGTTAAGCAACAAATTAGAAATGCTACTCCTTATGACCATAAACCAAAATATCTTATTCATGACAACGATTCTGTTTTTGTATGTGAGGAATTCAAAACATTTTTATCCAATAAGGGTATAAAATCTAAACGAACTTCCTATTATTCACCTTGGCAAAATGGAATCGCTGAGAGAGCAAATGGAATTATAAGACAAGAACTTACCAACCATATCATCCCACTAAACGAAGCCCATTTATATAGAGTATTAAAGGAATATATCAATGATTATTATAATACTCACCGTACCCATCAGGGGATTGATTGCAAAACACCTATGCCATTACCAAAGTACAAGCCTACTAAAATGAGCGAATCTAAGTTGAAGCCCAAACCTATACTTAATGGGCTATATCACACTTATAAAAAAGTTGCTTAGATAAACAATTCGATATAAGTTAACAAGTCTATTGATAGATAGGCTTATTTGATCTGTAAATATTTCTGTATATGTAAATACTGTATGATATTGAGTCTTATTTTCAATGAAAATCGGACTTGATATTTTTTCATTGTGAAATTATTCTATAAATTCAATGAAAATTTGCTCGGATTTAATTATTGAACTCGACAATTGTTGAATGCAATGATTATAAGAAAAATCTTTACCTTTGGTTCAAATCAGAAATAACAAAAATGGAGTCATTTGATCCAGAACAACATCGTGTTCTCTTTAGAGATGATATCTATGATAAAGTTGTAAGCCATGCAGTCTTAACTACAGATTCAAAGATTGTTTATAATCTTATCTTTGGCAATATAATCACTATTGACGGATTAGACTTTAAAGCTTGGAAAATTCCTCTTAAAGAGTAGAAAAGGATAATTTTTCTATTTATCCTTTTCACATACTCACGGAGCTTCTTCTATGATGTATTGTAAAGTAGGTTTATCTACTATAGGAAGCATTTCTTTTGGTTGTGCTTTTGTGGCAGGTAGGAATCTAGTACCAAGACCTGCAGCTGGTATTATTGCTTTACGTACTTTCATTTTGGTTCCTCCTTACACATTGAAATAGTCCTAAATGTATTAGGGCTTTATATTTTATTTGTTCTGCTCTTCAAACTTCCAAGCATCCCTTACCATATCATTTATATTCTTCTTAGCTTTCCATCCTAATTCCCTCTCTGCTTTACCAACATCTGCATAGCAAGTAGCAATATCTCCTGGTCTTCTGTCTACTACATCATAAGGTACATCTAGCCCGTTCATTTTCATAAAAGCATTAACAATTTCTAATACTGAAGTTCCTTTTCCAGTTCCAAGGTTATAAATATTAACACCTTCAGATAAATTTTCTATTGCCTTAACATGTCCTTCTGCAAGATCTACTACATGAATATAATCCCTTACACCTGTTCCATCAATAGTATCATAGTCATTTCCAAATACACTTAATTTTTCTAATTCACCTTTAGCAACTTTAGTTACAAATGGCATAAGATTATTTGGTATTCCATTAGGATCTTCACCAATTAGACCACTCTTATGGGCTCCAACTGGATTAAAATAACGGAGTAAAGAAACTGTGAAACTTGGATTTACATTTGATGTATCAATCAGAATACGCTCGCTCATAGCTTTAGTCTCGCCATATGGATTAGTGGTTTTCATAAGCTCCATATCTTCTTTTAAAGGAGATGGTTGATCACCATAGACCGTTGCAGATGAACTAAAAACAAACTTATCAACTCCATACTTTATACACATCTTGCTCAGAACCATAGTAGAAACAAGGTTATTATAGTAATACTCTAAGGGCTTTGACATAGACTCACCAACTGCTTTAAGACCTGCGAAGTGTATCACTCCATCAATTTTATTGTTTTTGAAAGTTTCTTCTAGTTTTTCATCATCAGTTACATCAATTTCATAGAATTTAGGTTTGATTCCTGTTATCTTATGAAGTTGATCTAGAAC
>CAZSLV010000143.1:0-3783 GCA_964607545.1 uncultured Gudongella sp.
CGTCAATGACACTAGATCCTAAGTCTAGCGCGTCTGCCAGTTCCGCCATTCCCGCCTATAGGAGTGATATAAAATCACTCACTTAATTATTATAGCACCATTAGATAATTTGTCAAATATTTTTTTCTTAAAAGACCTAGAAGGAAACTATAATTCCCCCATCATTTACATAAACAGATGACAAGCCAGTAGTTTCTACTATAATAATCTCCTTGAAATTATACTTCTTTATGTCTTCCTTTAATTCTAAAGCCTTGTCTAGGGCGTTGGCATGGGATATAGCTATTATCTTTTCTTCAAAATTTGAACCCTTTTCCCCAATTATTTCTGCCAGCCTCTTAAAGGCCTTTTTACTTCCTCTGATTTTTTCAACAGGCTCTATATTGCCCTCTTCATCAGCCCTCATTACTGGTTTTATATTTAGTAAATTTGCAATTAATCCCTTAGTCTTAGAAATTCTCCCGTTTTTTATAAGGTTGCTTAAGTCTTCTGAAATAAAGTATGTCTTTAATTCATCTATATAATTTTCTACTCTTTCAACAATTTCTTCTCTAGAAAGTTTCATATTTATAGATTCTTGTATCTTCATTGCCGTTAGGGTCTCTGTAACACTAGCCCCCTTAGAGTCAAATACATGGACAAACTTATCCTTTACTTCTTCTTGAATCATCTCCTTGGCAAGTATAGCACTATTATAAGTGGCAGATAACTTGTCAGCTATTGTTACAACAAATATATTGTCTGCACCTTCAAACTTAGCCTTAAAGTCTCCTGGGGATGGGCAAGAGGACCTTATAGGGTTTGGACTTGCCTTCATAGTCTTATACAAGTCCTCCATATTTATATTTTCATCATCAACAAAAGACTTATCATCAATGTCTATTTTAAAAGGAACTAGTGTAACATCCATATACTTTTCAAGTTCTTCATTTAAATCACAGCTACTATCTGCTACAATTTTATATTCCATAACACACCTCCACTTTTATTTTATACCAATCTTTGACTCTATCAAACTTGCCAATTCTTGTGCTTTTTTATTAATTAAGTCTTGGTCCTTTCCTTCAATCATAACCCTTACTAGGGGCTCTGTCCCTGATGGCCTAATTAAGACCCGGCCCTCTCCATGAAACATTTCTTCAATTTTTACTATTTCTTCCCTTATTTGGTCAAAGTCTAGGTATTTATTCTTATACTTATTTTCTACTCTTGCATTTACTAATACTTGAGGATAGTCTGTCATGGTATCCTTTAACTCAGAAGCCTTACTATTACTTTCTTTTATTATTTCTAAAAGCTTAAGACCTGTCAGTAAACCATCTCCTGTGGTGTTGTAGTCTAGAAATATAATATGGCCAGATTGCTCTCCACCTAGATTATAACCTTCTTCTAGCATCTTTTCAAGGATATACCTATCCCCTACATCAGTCTTTATAATTCCCAAGCCATTTTCCTTTAGAAAGACATCTAGGCCCATATTAGTCATTACAGTTCCAACTACCTTATCCTTCTTAAGTTTACCCTTCTTTTTAAGGTTCATGCTGCAAATAGCTAAAATATGGTCTCCATTTATAATTTCGCCCTTTTCATCAACCGCTATGATCCTATCAGCATCTCCATCAAAGGCTATACCAAGGTCAGCCCCTACTTTTATAGTTAGGTCCATAACTAGATCAGGGTTAGTGGAACCACATGCCTTATTGATATTCATCCCATCTGGTTTCGTATTAATCGAGCTTACATTAAGTCCCATTTCTTCTAAGATTAGGGGTCCAATTTCAGAAAGGGCTCCATTTCCACAATCCATGGCTACCTTCATGCCCGATAAATCTGTCTTTATAATTGATTTTAGAAAGTCAATGTAATTCCTACTTCCTTCTTCATTTATATATACCCTTCCTATCTTGTCTTTAATAGGCCTATTAAAGTTTTCTTTATCTGTCTTTACTAGGTTTTCAATTTCTTCCTCTATTAGGTCTGGGAGCTTTAGCCCATCTTTGTTAAATATCTTTATCCCATTGTACTCATATGGATTGTGGGATGCAGATATTACAACTCCTGCTATGGCCTTATACTTTCTAGTTAAATATGCCACAGCTGGGGTTGGAATAACACCAACCTGCATAACATCTAAACCCATTGATGTCAGGCCTGCACTTAGGGCTGCTTCTAGCATATCTCCAGATATTCTTGTATCCTTTCCAACTAAAACTAAACCCTTTTCTTTATTACTCAAAACAAGACCCGCTGCTCTACCAATGTTAAAGGCTAATTCTGGAGTAAGGTCTGTATTTGCAATCCCACGAACTCCATCAGTACCAAATAATTTTCCCACTTATTTTCCTCCTTTATTTGTATAAGGTATGGGGTAATTTTTCTTTACCAGACCCATAAGTTTTTTTCTTGTATTTAAACTTGCATCTTCAATTACAAGATTTAATAAAAAATCCAATATTTCTCCAATTAACATTCCTTCCTTATAACCTAAACCTATTAGGTCTTGACCATTTATTGCTAGGTGCTTTCTAGAAAATGGTTCCTTGGCTTCTAAAATAGACCTAACTTCCCTTCTCTTAGCTTCTAAACTAGATATATCCTTGGTTCCCCTTTTGCTTAACCTATCGGCAATTTGTAGGTCTATAAGGTTTTCTATTTCTTCTTCCCCAACCCTTTGGAGCTGTTTTTTTAAACCCTTTCTTTTTAAGTCAGGATGATGGACCATATGTTCTCTTATTAAGTTTAAGGTTGACTTAATTAATTCCGAGGAACAATTTAACCTTAATAGGATTTCTTCTCCTATTTTCACACTTGCCTTATCATGCCCATAAAAGTGGCCTACCCCCTTATCATCTAAGGAAAAGGTGTAGGGCTTTCCTATATCGTGTAAAAGGGCTGCAAGTCTTACATTAAGAATCTTAGGTGTATTGTCCATAACCTTTAGGGTATGCTGGAAAACAGACCTATCATGGTGGGGATTTCTTTGGTCAAAGCCAATTGCAGGCATAAGTTCAGGTAGGACTTGTTTCAAAAGGCCTAGGTCCCGCATTAATAAAAAACCCCTAGAAGGCTTGTCTGATAATAAGATTTTAAAGAGTTCATCCCTAATTCTTTCCTTGCTAATATAAGCTAATTTAGAAGAAAGCTCACTACAAGCTTTTGCTGTTTCTATATCTATTAAAAAGTTCAACTGGGTGGCAAACCTAACCGCCCTTAAAATTCTTAAGTAGTCCTCACTAAACCTTTCTATGGGGTCTCCGACAGTTCTAATTAAGTTATTTTTTAAATCCTTAAGCCCCTTAAAGGGGTCTATTAAACCCTCTATTTCATTATAGGCCATTGAATTAATTGTAAAATCTCTTCTTTTTAAGTCTTCTAAAAGATCTCTTGTAAAGACAACCGAGCTTGGCCTTCTCCCATCTTGGTACTTATTGTCACTCCTAAATGTAGTTACTTCAACTAGGCCTTGTTTTTGTACAATTACTATAGTGCCGAATTCTTTACCCACTTCTACTGTTTTAAACTCGGAAAATAGTTCTATAATCTCTTTGGGTGTAGCAGATGAAGTTATATCGTAATCATTTGCCTTTCTATTTAAAAGGCTATCCCTCACACAGCCACCTACTAAATAAGCCTTATGTCCACTTTTTAAAAGTTTTTCAATAATAGTATTAACATAATCTGGTATAGGTATATTCATAAAATCCTCCATTTAATACTAATATTATAACATGATTTAGGTGTCAAAAGCCTATAAATATATTTAAATTTGCACCTTGAAAACTT
>CAZSLV010000144.1:0-3762 GCA_964607545.1 uncultured Gudongella sp.
CTACCACTTTTGACTACAAAGGGGGGGATTTATACTAATGGGGTTTATGGATTTCTTACCATGCTTTATAGGATAAGAGAAGAATACAATCCAAAGTATATTTGTGTAGCTTTTGATAGGTCAGGACCTACCATAAGGCACAAGGAATACTCAGACTACAAGGGTACACGGGATAAAACCCCAAGTGAACTATCTCAACAGTTTCCAATAATTAAAGACATTTTAAAAAACATGGGAATAAAAACCATAGACTTAGATGACTACGAAGCAGATGATATAGCGGGCACCTTTGCCAAAGAAGGGTCTATTTTAGGGTATGAAGTCCTCCTTGTAACGGGTGATAGGGATTATTTACAACTAGCAGAAGAAAATGTCAAGGTCTTACTAACAAAAAAGGGTATTTCTGAAATAGAGACCTACGACAAACAAAGAATTATTGATGAGTATGAAATAAATCCCTTGGACTTTATAGATGTAAAGGGTCTTATGGGAGATAAATCTGACAATATCCCAGGGATACCTGGGATTGGTGAAAAAACAGCCTTAAAGCTAATAAAAGAGTATAAATCTATGGAAGGCATATATGAAAATATTGACTTTATTAAGGGAAAACTACAAGAGAGATTAATTGAAAATAAACAAATTGCATTTTTAAGTAGGAAATTAGGAGAAATAATTACTAATGTCCCCTTAGATATAGAAATTGAAGATCTTAAACCTTTAGAAAGTAACTTTGATGAGTTAAGCAAAATATATGATAAGTTAGAATTTAAAAGTTTAAAGGCAAAACTACCAAATACTTCAGTAGACAGTGTTGATGTAAACTCATATAAAGATGGAATTAAAAAGCTTACAAAAGGTGAGGACCTTGATAAGCTTATTGAAGATGTAAAAAAAACAGGCAAATTTGCCTTTAAATTTATAGGAAGGGAAGATTATATAGAAGATAAACCCCTGGGTCTTGGCATAAAAATCCCAAATTCAACCACATATTGGCTTAACTTAGATAATATAGACCTTATTATTACAAGAGGATTAAAAGAAATTTTTGAATCTAGTGAAATTGATAAAATTAGTTGGGATGTAAAATCTGATATAATTGAAACCCTTAAGATGGGTTTTTCTATGAAAAATTTGACCTTTGATGCATCCATAGGGGAGTATATTATTAATCCAAGTCAAAGCAACCTATCTATAAACAAACTAAGTGAAGAATACTTTGAAAATTATGGGCCTGATATAGAAGAAATTCTAGGTAAGGGTAAAAATAAGAGAAAGTATGAAGACCTTACTGAAGAAGAACTCCTAAATTATACAGGTTTTATACTTGAAACCCTAGAAAAACTAGAACCCTTAATGCTAAAGATTATTAAGGATAGGAAGATGGATGAATTATTCGATGAAATAGAAATGCCCCTAATAGAAGTTTTGGCTCAAATGGAAAATACAGGCGTCCTAGTTGATAAAGAAACCCTAGATGAACTTGGCATAGAGTTTGAAGGGGAGATAAATAATTTAATTGAAGAAATTTATAAATTAGCAGGTTGTGAGTTTAATATTAATTCACCTAAGCAGCTAGGAGAAATTTTATTTGATACTTTAAAACTTCCAGTTATTAAAAAAACTAAGACTGGCTATTCAACTGATGTAGAAGTTTTAGAATCATTAATTAACGAAGATCCAATTATAGAAAAAGTTCTTAGGTATAGGCAAATTGTAAAGTTAAAATCAACTTATATAGATGGCCTAAAGACAATGATTAGTAAAAGGACAGGAAGGATTCATTCAAAGTTTAATCAAACTATTACATCAACAGGTAGAATTTCTAGCACTGAGCCTAATTTACAAAACATACCTATTAGGAGTGAAGATGGGAGGAGAATTAGAAAGGCTTTTATTGCCCAAAGTCCTGATTATAAGTTTTTAGATGGGGACTATTCACAAATTGAGTTGAGGTTACTAGCCCATATTTCAGACGACCCTAAAATGAAAGAAGCCTTTATTAGGGGGGAGGATATTCATACAAAGACCGCATCTGAAGTGTTTGAAGTTCCTCTAGGGGAGGTTAGTAGTGACTTAAGGTATAAGGCTAAGGCTATAAATTTTAGCATAGTGTATGGAATTTCCGACTTTTCCCTATCTAAGGATATAGGTATATCGAGAAAAGAAGCTAGAAAGTACATTGATGGTTACTTTAATAACTATAAATTAGTAAAGACTTATATGGATGATGCAATTTCAAAGGGGAAAGAAGATGGTTATGTAGAAACCTTGTTAAATAGGAGAAGGTATATACCAGAATTAAATTCAAAGAACTTTAATATAAGGTCCTTTGGGGAAAGGGTAGCTATGAATATGCCCATACAAGGAAGTGCTGCAGATATTATAAAAATGGCCATGGTGAGTATTTATAAAAAACTTAAAAGTGAAAAACTCTTATCTAGGTTGGTCCTAACCATCCATGATGAGTTAATTATTGAAGCCCATGTAGATGAAATACCCTATGTTAAGGAAATGATGAAAAAGACCATGGAAGAAGTAATAAGTTTAAAGGTGCCCCTAAAGGTTGAGATTGTAGAAGGTGAGACTTGGTATGATACAAAATAAGTGTAAAATTATAGGCTTAACAGGTGGAATAGGAAGCGGTAAGACTAGTGCTAAAAATATTTTGCAAGAAAAAGGATATGTAGTAGTTGACTCAGACCTTATTGCAAGGCAGGTAGTTGAAAAAAACAAGCCCGCTTATTTTAAGGTAATAGAAGAATTTGGCCAAGAAATACTAGGTGGGGACAAAACTATAGATAGGAAGGCATTAGGAGATATTATCTTTAAAGATGTAAATAAGAGAAAAACACTTGAAGGTATCCTATACCCATATATTTTTGAAGAAATTAAAAGAGAAGTTGAATTAAATTGCACAAAAAAAAGTCAAGTTATATTTATAGATATCCCCCTTTTATTTGAGAATATAGGACCTATCCTAGAAAGTGGCATCAAATTTGATATGGTATGGCTCATATACTGTGATAGGAATACTCAAATTGAAAGGTTGATAAAAAGAAATAATATAAGTAAAGAAAAAGCTCTTTTAAGAATTAATGCCCAAATGGATATTGAAAAAAAGAAAGAACTAGCAGATTTAGTAATAGAAAATATGACTACAAAAGAACAATTAAGAAAAGACTTGTTTAAATCCCTATCTGCTTTAGAAAAGGAAAAAATATGAAGGGCAAATTGCTTATAAACTTATTAATAATCATAAGTCTTTTAATTGTACTTTTATTTAATTTATACCCAATAATCTATAAGGACCATATTATGGAATATTCTAATCAGTATGAATTAGACCCCTACTTGGTCCTAGCAGTAATCAAAGTGGAAAGTAATTTTGATAAAGATGCAAGATCAAAAAAGGATGCAAAGGGTTTGATGCAAATATCAAATCAAACAGGTAAGTGGGCTTTTGAAAGTCTTTCCCTAGATAATTTCACACCAACAAGGCTTTATGATCCTAAAACAAATATAAGGATAGGAACATGGTATTTAAATAAATTAATAAGGCAATTTGACTCTATAGACCTAGCCTTGGCTTCTTATAATGCTGGGAGTGGAAATGTAGAGGGGTGGCTTAAGGATAAAGCTTACAGTGATGATGGGACTTCTCTAGAAAGAATCCCTTTTAATGAAACTAAAGAATATGTAGACAAGGTCAATAAAAGCTATACCCTATATAAAAAAATATATAGAAAAGAGTATTTTTTA
>CAZSLV010000145.1:0-3607 GCA_964607545.1 uncultured Gudongella sp.
TCTAGGCACTTTTCTTCCCTCCTTACTATATAGAGTAAATTCATTGGTACTCGGCATTAGCCGTCGTGCCTCAAAATGCATCTATATTAAAGTATTATTTAGCATTATGAGCACTTGCTTTTACTTCTTAACCTTTGGTCTCTTAGCACCATATTTAGATCTTGATTGTTGTCTGTTATCGACACCAGCAGTATCTAATGTACCTCTCACAATATGATATCTAACACCTGGAAGGTCTTTAACTCTTCCACCTCTTATTAAAACAACACTATGTTCTTGTAAGTTGTGTCCAATTCCTGGTATATAAGCTGCTACTTCTAATCCGTTAGTAAGTCTAACCCTTGCTACTTTTCTAAGTGCTGAGTTTGGCTTCTTTGGAGTAATAGTTCTTACAGCAACACATACACCTCTTTTTTGTGGTGAGTTTGATTCAGTTTCCCTCTTTTTTAAAGTGTTAAGATTTATTCCAAGGGCTGGCGATTTTGATTTGTATACAACCTTTTTTCTGCCCTTTTTTATGAGTTGGTTGATAGTTGGCATTAAGGCACCTCCTTTTTATTTTTTATTTAATAAGGCAGCAACCGCTGCATTAATATCAATTCCACAGGCTATACCTAAGTCTTGCATCTTTTCCACATATTCAATGTGGACATTTTTTTCCTTAGAAAGCTCGACTATTTCATCGGTTACATCCTTATCAGCATCTAAGGCAATAAAGACTACCTCAACTTCAGAATTAGATAAAGACCTTTTAACCTGCTTTGCTCCTACTACTTTTTCTTCTTGACTTAATTTTATCAGCATACTTTTCTCCTTCTTAAAACAGACTAGAGATTATGTGATTACAATACCACATAACCTCCATGTCATTAAAGAGCTTCCAAAGTTTGCGCACTATAATATTTTAACACTAGTGTATTTGAGTGTCAACTAATTTTTCGTCTTCTACTTTGGAAAATCAAGGTCCACTCTTTACTTATATTTCTACTTCTATTTCTAGGGCTTCCTCTAAATCAAGATCTAGCATCTCATCTTTTGCTATTTCTACACTATTGTATTTTCTCATGCCAGTTCCTGCTGGAATCAACTTTCCTATTATAACATTTTCCTTTAATCCTACTAAGAAGTCCTCTTTACCTTTTATTGCTGCTTCTGTAAGGACCCTAGTGGTCTCTTGGAAAGATGCTGCTGATAGGAAGGAGTCTGTTGCAAGAGAAGCTTTTGTTATACCAAGTAGGGTCATCATACCTACAGCTGGCGTTTTTCCTTCTTCTTTGGCAATTTGATTAGCTTTTTCAAAATCAAGAGCATTTACAAGGCTGCCAGGTAACATGGTAGTGTCTCCTGAACTTTCAATTTTTACCTTAGAAAGCATTTGTCTTACTATTATTTCAATGTGCTTATCGTTTATGTCTACACCCTGGAGCCTATAAACCCTTTGAACTTCTTTAACTATATAGTTTTGTACACCCTTCATACCCTTTATCTTCAAGATATCGTGTGGGTTTACAGACCCTTCAGTTAATTCATCCCCTGCTTCTATAGTATCGCCTGGTTTTACCTTTATTCTTGACCCAAAGACTATATTATAAACTGCTGTTTCTCCAGTTTCAGAAGTTATGGTAATTTCTTTTTTACGCTTGTTATCATCAATACTTACAACCCCATCTATTTCTGAAATTACTGCTAGTCCCTTAGGCTTTCTTGCTTCAAAAAGCTCTTCAACCCTTGGAAGACCTTGGGTAATATCTACAGCAGCCGCAACTCCACCAGTATGGAAGGTTCTCATTGTAAGCTGGGTTCCTGGTTCACCTATTGATTGGGCTGCTATTATTCCAACAGCTTCACCTATGTTAACTTCCTTACCTGTTGCAAGGTTCCTACCATAGCAATGTGAACAAACTCCAAATTTAGCTTTACAACCAAGCACTGACCTTACCTTTACTTCTTTTATGCCTATTTCTTCAATATATTCAGCTTGTTTATCGGTTATCATTTCATTTGTCTTTACAATTACTTCCCCTGTTTCTGGGTGAAGTATATCTTCAAAGGCAAATCTTCCATCTAACCTATCTTTTAATTCTTCTAATACTTCCTTGCCATCAGCATATTCTTTTACTAGGAAGAACTGGTCTGTACCACAATCTCTTTCCCTAACTATTACATCTTGACTGACATCTACAAGTCTTCTAGTTAAATAACCTGAGTCGGCTGTCCTAAGGGCTGTATCTGCAAGTCCCTTTCTAGAACCATGAGTAGAGATAAAGAATTCAAGTACTGAAAGTCCTTCTCTAAAGTTTGCCTTGATAGGAACTTCTATTGTCCTACCAGATGCAGATGCCATAAGGCCCCTCATACCACCAAGCTGTCTAATTTGGTTTTTACTACCCCTTGCACCAGATATAGCCATGATGTAAATATTGTTCATTGGGTCTAGGTTGTCCATTAAGACCTTGGTTACATCTTCTGTAGTATCATTCCAAGTTTCAATTACTCTTTCATATCTTTCATCATCTGATATAAGACCCCTTCTGTAGGACTTCTCTAATAAATCAACCTTTTCCTCAGCTAATTTTATCAGGGTATACTTTTCATCTGGTACTATAACATCCCCCATGGAGATAGTAATAGCCCCAATTGTTGAGTATTTAAAGCCCATTGTCTTAATATGGTCTAGGATATCAGCTGTTACAGAGTTACCATGCTTTCTAAAGCACTTATCTACTATAACCCCTAGAGATTTTTTATCAACGTAACCATCGATTTCCAAATCATAAGGTCTTTCTTCTCTATTTACAAAACCTAGGTCTTGAGGTATGTGTTCATTAAATATAAACCTACCTACCGTACTTTCAACGATTTGACCCCTGTCATTTTTATTTAGCTTAATTCTAACTTTAACCCTTGCATGGATTCCAACATCTCCATTTGCATAAGCATGGAGCATCTCATCATAATCCTTAAAGATCTTTCCTTCTCCCTTTTCTCCCTTCCTATCTACTGTTAAATAGTAGGAACCTAATACCATATCCTGGGAAGGTGTGGTTATTGGCTTGCCATCTTTTGGAGCTAGTATATTGTTGGTTGATAGCATTAATAACCTAGCTTCAGATTGGGCTTCAGTTGAAAGGGGTACATGGACTGCCATTTGGTCTCCATCAAAGTCTGCATTATATGCTGTACAAACAAGTGGATGGAGTTTAATAGCCTTACCCTCTACTAAAACTGGTTCAAAGGCTTGAATTCCTAGTCTGTGTAGGGTTGGAGCCCTGTTTAAAAGGACTGGGTGGTCCTTTATAACCTCTTCTAACACATCCCACACTTCAACCCTTGCTCTTTCTACCATCCTCTTTGCAGATTTAATGTTATGAGCATGGCCATCTGATACAAGTTTTTTCATAACAAATGGTTTAAAGAGTTCTAGGGCCATTTTTTTAGGAAGTCCACACTGGTAAAACTTTAATTCAGGACCTACAACTATAACTGAACGCCCAGAATAATCTACCCTTTTACCAAGAAGGTTTTGTCTAAATCTACCTTGCTTACCCTTTAGCATATCGGATAAGGACTTAAGTGGCCTGTTACCAGGGCCTGTTACTGGTCTTCC
>CAZSLV010000146.1:0-3500 GCA_964607545.1 uncultured Gudongella sp.
GGAATCATATTATTCAGTGAAAACGTTTGCTAGGAGGGAGATGAATTGTATAATAACATAATCACTAAATAAAGTCCTAGGTTATTATGAATTCCTGGGTGTATTTAATCTTTATAAAAAAGAAGACGGAGGTAGGATATGAATATAATAATTTTAACCTTAGTAAGTTTGGTGCTTTTATTATCATTTTCTAGAAGTAGTGTCTTAGCTTGTACTTTACTTGGAGCATCTTCTGAGACTACTACAGACGGAAATGTTTATATTGGATCTACTAGCGATAATAATTTTTTGATGGGTCCAAGAAAACCTGTTGTATTAACAATACCAAAAGATGGCTATAAGTTTATACACACTCCTTGTTTGACACTAACTGAGGAGGGAACATTAGTAAACGATGGGTCAGATCGTGGAATGAATGAAAAAGGATTTTCATGGACTCGTTCCTGGGTGGTTCCAAAGGAAGTAGAAGACCCTGATAAGATGAAAGCTGAAGATTGGTTTATTAAAATGGGTTCAAATGTTGCTAATGTAGATGAAGCTATTGAGTTTGTAAAATCTAATCCTAAGGGTGTAGGGTGTCAAGGAAACTATATTTTTGCAGATGCAGATAATAATATTGCCGTTGTTGAAGTTTCTTATTTTAAAGTTACAGTTGTAGAAAAGTACAAGAATAAAGAGAAGGGTCTTATTGCTAGGGCTAATAGGTGGGAATCTAAAGATATGAAAGCATTAGATGACAGTAATGATAAGAACAAAATGTATTTTAAATCATCAAGCCACAGATATGAAACAGCAATGGATTTATTAAACAAGTATGATGGTAAAATTGATGTCAGTGTCTTAAAAAATATATTAGCTAATAAAGCTACCACATCATTTTCTAAAGAAGAGCACGGCTTTGGAATCAATAATTATGGAAGAGTTGGTGGAACTGTAAGTGCCGAAATTTATGACCCTGTTAACAGAATATTTTGGTATACTTATGGTTGGACTGATGATTCAGATTTAGAAATTGATGAAAAAATATATGGGAAAAATATAAATTCTTGGAAGGGCCAGTGGATCCCATTTGATTTAAATAAAATGGAAAAAGAAGGTTACTACACAAACTGGGATGGCGGCTTAACAAATCTGGGTATTGAATATTTAATGAATTTAAATAACAAGTATTAATATAAAATCTGGGAGGAAAAGTTATATAACTTTCCCTCCCAGTTTTTTATTTTTATTTATAAATCCTATCAAAAACAGGTGGCAGATTTATAGTCTCAGATTTTTCTACCGCCCCATAAGTATTAATCTTACTGGTGGTTAAACCTTGATAGATTAGGGCTTCTGCCATTTTAATTGCAGCCCCTACAGGATCAATAACAGGTATTCCTAGTTCTTTTTCTAGAACCTTGTTTAAGCCAGCCATTCCTGCACATCCTAAAAGTATAACCTCTGTTCCATCTTCTTCTATTGTCTTCTTACTCACTTGTAAAAGTATATCTGCTACTTGATCAGGATTTTTCTTTTCTAAATCTACTACGGACAAGCCAGTACTCCTTATTGCAGAACACCTGCTAGAGATACCCAGTTGATTAAGACCCTGGGCTAAGAGGGGTTCTTTTCTCTTAGAGGTAGTAACAATTCCAAATTTTTCTCCAATCATACAAGCTTGAAATACAGAAGCTTCAAATATCCCTATGATCGGTTTATTAGTTATTTCTCTACCCGCTGCAATTGAAGGATGATTACTAAAGCAAGCTATAACAAACGCATCGTAGTTTTCTTCTTCTTTTATTATAATCTCTAATACACCTTGTGTTGTCATCACTCCCCCAAGGGCCCCCTCAATTGTTTTGGGTCCCTTGGTATTGGTTGTTCCAATTATTTCAGTTCTTGGGTCCTTTACTTTTATACCTGTAGCAAGGGGAACTCCAGTCATTTCTGATGTGGTATTAGGATTAATTAATAATATTTTCATTAATTTACTCCTCTCATTTAACTACTTTAATTAATCTATATCTGTTGCAGACTCATTTAATTTTCTCTTTGTCCTAACTATTATATAGTATGTTATACCTGTAAGGCCTCCGCCTAGGACATAGGAGTTATCAAACATAAATTTAAGGGGTGGGAAAACTGCTCCTGCTACTATTAAGACTGTAAATATGGCAAATACTATTGTCATTTCCTTGTTCCAGCCTTTTTCATAGTAGTACTGGCCGCCATCATCCCTATATAAGTCTACTATGCTTGCCCTTTGTTTTAGTTCAAACCAATAGGATGCTATAAATAATCCTGTTATTGGACCTAAAAGGGTTCCTAAACCACCTAGGAATACATTTATAAAACTTTCTGGATTTGACATTGTATACCATGGCATTGTTAGTAGTCCAAGACCTGCTGAAAATATTACTGCCTTATTGTAGCTGAATTTCTTTGGAAACAGGGTTGAAAATGCTATTGATGGTGGGACTAGGTTTCCTGCTACGTTTGTTGTTAATACTGCCGCTATAATAAAGAGTGAAAATATTAATACTATTAATGGGTTCTCAAATTTTGATACTAGGATTGCTGGTTCCCATATTGCTTCGCCAAACGCTATTGATGAAGCTGATGTACCACATATTCCTACAAATGCTATATAGGCTGCCATAATTGGAGCTATGATGATTTGTCCTAGGACTTGGGACTTTTGACTTTTTGTGTGTCTTGTAAAGTCTGCCATACTTAGGGCTGGTCCACCATCAAATGCTATCATTGCTGATAGGGCTGGGAAGAATAATAGCATAAAGTTTCCTCTTCCACCGCTTACTGCGGGTTGGGTAAATAATGTGTTAAAGCTCCAATCTGCAACGCTTAAAGCCCATACTACTACTATTACACTTAAAGTTATTAGAGCTGGGGCTGAGTAGGTTTCTAGTATCTTTACTCCCTTTGCTCCTGATTGGGTGATAAATACATTTAGTGCCCAAAATATTAGAAATGATATAAACATTCCTGCAAAGCCTAAGCTTTTCCATGGTGGGATTACTAAACCTATTATTATATTTACTGCTTGTCCACCTATCCAAGTTTGAATTCCAAACCAGAAGATTCCAACTATTGCCCTAACTAGGGCTGGTATAATAGATCCCTTTATACCAAACATCATTTTTGCTAGCATTGGGAAAGACATTCCAAATTTTGTTCCAAAATGTCCAAGCATAATTGCTGGAATCATTACTAGGGTATGTCCAAGGACTATTGTAAATAGGGCTTGGTACCAAGCCATGCCTGATACAATAAGACCACTTGCAATTTGATAAGTAGCGATTGAAACAATAATTCCAATCCATAAACTTGATAAGTTCCAAGCACTCCAGTCTCTTTCTTCTGGGGCAATTGGCTTTGAAGCTTGGTCGTAATTATTACCGTGCTGTTTAATCTTTTCGACACCTTCATTGGTTAAAGAAACTATGTCTCCATCTTTCTTCTGAAATTTAGCCATTTAGATACCTCCTAAGTTTTTT
>CAZSLV010000147.1:0-3429 GCA_964607545.1 uncultured Gudongella sp.
GTATCAATACAGATTTTCTTTCTTTTAAAACATCTAAAGAAGATGTCTTTGTATCAGTGCTTATCTCATATTCATTTTCATCCTCTAGCTCAGTATGAATTTTTATATTTTTAATAAATAAGAATATGAGGATAGTAGATAAAAGGGTTGTTAACCCATCAATTATAAATGCTAAATTTAAATAATTCTCAAACAATAATCCACCTATGCTGGCTCCAAACATAAATCCTAAGTTATGACCTAGATATGATAATGAATATACTTTTTCACGTTCTATGGGTTTTGTAACATCAGCTATTAATGCCTCAAATGCTGGATATTCCATATTTGCAAATAAACTTGCTATTGTAAAAAATAAAATCATTAGTGAACCAGGCTCTACAAATCCTGCTAAAATAAAAAATACCACAGTTATTAAATCAAAAATAATGATTAATTTTTTTCTGTTGAATTTATCCGCTAATTTCCCACCTATTATAGTTGCTGGTAAAAAAAGACCCCCAATAGCAAGAGAAAACCATCCAATGGTAGAAGCAGAGAAGCCCATTTTTCTACTCAGGATAAGAGTTAAAAGAGGCCAGATAAAACCACCCATACTTGTGATTATCCTTGCAAAAAATAAAACATATGCTGGTCTTGAAAGACCTCGATACTGTGAGAATATATTTAGCATTACCTAATCTCCTTAAAGCTACATGTATAATAATAATTATACTATATATATTTTATCATGTCATAAAATTATCGGTACTAGGACAAAATTTAAGGGCAAACAATTGCAAATTTTACTAAGAATCTTCATTGAAAGCTTAGTCATTTGAGATGAGGATGGGGACGAAGATTTAGGTACAAAAAAAAATTACGCCAATCATATTTTCGATGATTGGCGCAAGTAGGCTAATTTTTTTATGAATTGTATTTTTCTGCTGCTATTAGGACTTGATTTAAGAGGATTGTTGTCGTTACACTCCCAACCCCACCTGGTACTGGTGTAATCATCTTTACCAGGTCTTCTACATTTTCATAGTCTACATCCCCGCTAAGCTTTCCATCTTCAGTTACCGAAACTCCTACATCAATAACTATGGAATCCTCATTAAAGTAATCCTTTGTAAAGAACTTGGGTCTGCCTAGGGCAGTAACTACTACATCAGCATTTTTAGTCTTTTCTTTTAAATCTTTTGTTCTAGAGTGACAAATTGTAACTGTAGCATTTTCTTCAAGTAGCATCATAACAAGGGGCTTGCCAACAACCATTGACCTATTAACTACTACTACATCCTTACCTTCTAATTCAACCTTGTTAAATAAGAGGGTTTCCATGGCTGCCTTAGGTGTACAAGGAGCAAAGCCATCTAGCTTACCCTCAAATATTTTTTCAAGGTTTAAGGGGTGCATGCAGTCCACATCCTTATCTGGGCTTATTGCATTTCTAATTCTTTCCTCATCTATATGCTTAGGTAGGGGCCTAAATAAGAGGATGCCAGATATCTTTTCATCCTTATTTAAGTCTTCCATTAAACCTATCAGGTCCTCTGTGCTTATACTTGCATCCCTTTCATAAACTGTTGCCTTCATATCCATTTTTTCACTAGCTTTTATAATGCTTTTTTCATAGGATATATCACTTGGATTGTCTCCAAGTCTAATTATGCCTAGGTTAGGAACAATATTCTTATCCTTTAGTTTTTCAATTCTAACTTTCATATCTTCCTTGATGCTAGTTGCAACTACATTTCCTTTTAATATTTCAGCCATTAAAACTCCTCCTCTTTCAATTATAAGTAGATTATAGCATAGGGGAAATATAAAAGCACCCACTTGGATGCTTTTTAAACTTTATATTTATTTTAGGATTCTGCTTGCTGTAACATACCTTGGGCTATAGTAAGCTGAATTTATGCTATCAGTTCTTACCCCCCTACCATAGGATGAAGCATGAATCATTTGACCATTACCTATATAAAGGCCTACATGAGATATCCCCTTACCTGTGGTATTGAAAAAGACTAAGTCTCCTTCAACTAAATTTGCCCTATCAACTTTTTGCCCTGCCCTAGGCTGGTCTCTTGAGGACCTTGTTATGCTAATGCCAAGTTGGGACTTGTAGAGCCAAGAAGTAAAACCTGAACAATCAAAGGTGTTTGGTCCAGCTGTGGCGTATACATACTTGGACCCTAACTTTGATTTAGCTGCATCAATTAATTTTTTTGCACTAGTGCTTACTGTCCTTTGACTTCCCCTGCTAGCTAATTCTTGACTTTTAAATAAGCTAATAGCACCTTCTTCAATATTATAAATCACCTTATTTGCATCTTGTATTTGGTAGTTTCCATTTGCAAAACCTACTATAGCCACCCTATCTCCTTCTTTTAGGGATAGGACCTTATCATTGTTATTAAGGTTTCTTGTCACCTTGGATAGGCCAAGAGTAACAAGATCTTGCTTTTTTGATACTATATTACTAAGTTCAATATAACCTATTTTAAAATCATTAGCTGTTATGTAATAACCAAATTTATCATCTTGGCTAACAAGTACCAATTCATCTTCTAAAGTTATTTGCCTTATTACATCTGATGAGGTATCTCTTTCACTATAAAGGTTTGTTTGAGCTTTTACTGCGAACCTATCTGAATCTTTATTGGTCCTAATCATTACATCCTTTGGAAGTCTGTATGAGGTATTGTCTTTTAATACTTCAAAGTAGTCACTTGCTTCTCTTAGTACATTAACTTCCTCTTCTCTTTCAAATTTTACTTCCTTAGAATTCTTATCTACTAAGCTATATTGTTTAACTAGTATCCCCGTATCTTTAAATCCTATTAGCATAATCATGGCCAGTAAGGAAATTTTTAACCACGAAATATATTTTTTATTGTTCAACAACAACACTCCTTTAAGTCTTTTTTTGCATCTAAAAGTATTATAACCCACCCCTTGGGTCAATACAATCAAATAGTGACAAAAAGGTTACAAGGATTATGTAACTTGTATTATATGAATATTTATTAACAGTTTATATGGGGTAAGACCATTGAAAACACTATTTTAGAAGCATTATCCTTTTTATATAAGAAAAAAATATCTCTGATTCTTAATAATATTTTAGAATAGAAATTATAAAAACCCCCTGATAAATCAGGGGGTCCTTAATAGAGTGAGTTAGTAAGCCGTGTTCTGTTATTATGGCCATCTATCTAGGCCTATTGTTGCCAATAGGCTCATGCAACCTACCTTTGGAGCGGTAACGAGCAGCTACCTTACTAGGCTCCCTTTTGGTCTTGCTCCCGATGGGGTTTACAGAGCCGTTTAGTCGCCTAAACGCTGGTGAGCTCTTACCTCGCCTTTCCATCCTTACCATATTATGGCGGTCTATTTCTGTTGCACTTTCCTTAGGGTTGCCCCCACTGGGTGTTATCCAGCATC
>CAZSLV010000148.1:0-3388 GCA_964607545.1 uncultured Gudongella sp.
GGTATGAGCCAATCACTGGTATTTTAAATGTTTGTATGTGTTTAATTGTCTCTTTAACTACCTTCTTATCTAGGCCAATTTGAATATCTACAAGATCTACATATTTTGAACTAGCTACTGTTTTATTTAAAAGTGAATAATAATCTATATTTATATTTTTTTCCCCGCCTTCTTCCTTACTTCTAAAGGTGAATATAAGAGGGGTTTCTTTGTTTATTTGCTTTAAATTCTTTAAAACTTCTAGAACCTTCTTAAGATTTGATACATCTTTATAAAAGTCAGCTCTCCATTCTATTATATCCACTAGGTTTAAATCTATTGACTTAGCTTGAAAATATATTTCTTCTACATCTAGTCCTGTAATAGAAACTGCTATTTTAGGTCTACCTTTACCAATATTTATATTCTTTACCTTTATTTTTTTTATTATAGCCACCTTCTTTTTTATTTATTTAATATTTTATCGATAACTTCATTTGGCATATCTTTACCTGTCCATATTTTAAAAGCTAGGGCACCTTGAAAGATTAGCATATTTAAACCATTCATCGTATTACATCCTCTTTCTTGTGCTTGAGATAAAAGTTTAGTTTTTTGAGGCTTATATATTATATCTGCAACGAAAAGGTCCTTGTGTAAAATTTTAGTTTCTTTAATTGGACTATCTAGAAAACCCTCCCTCATACCAATTGATGTAGTATTTACCAATATATCTGTATTTATTATTTCGCTTTTTAACTTATTTTCATTTAAATTTATAGAATTTATTTTTACATCCTTTATATGTTCTTTTATAATATTAACAATTATATTTGCTTTTTCAATTGTCCGATTTGCTATGATTATTTCCTTAACTCCTTCAAGGGCTAATTGTATTGCAATTGACTTTGCTGCCCCACCAGAGCCTAGGATTAAAACTTTTTTTAACTTAAAGTCTATTTTCTTTTCCTCCAATGCTTTTACAAAGCCCTTTCCATCAGTATTATACCCCAATAATTTACCCTTAGAATTTAATACTGTGTTAACTGACCCAATAATTTTTGCTTGATTATCTACTTCATCTAGTAAATCAATTATTTTCTCCTTGTAGGGCATAGTCACATTAAAACCTCTCACATTTAATGTTTTCATGGCATCAACTGCATCTTTTATTTTCTCCTTCTTTATTTCAAAGGCCATGTATGCATAATCTAATCCTAGATTTTCAAATGATAGATTATGCATATATGGTGACAGACTATGGTTTACTGGGTCACCAAGCAATGAAATAAGTCTAGTACTTCCTTTAATATGCATCTTTCTTTCTCCTTTAGCTTCATTTTTTATAGGTCCCTAGTAGTTTAAAATAAGTACTGTGGCCTTTTATATAGTCTAGTACTTCTTTTGTAGGTAAATTACTAATGTCACCCTCAAAGTCAATATAGAAAAAATATTCCCAGGGTTTCCCGATTATGGGTCTAGATTCTATCCTAGTCATATTTATATTGTGTCTCTTAAATATTTCTAAACTATCATACAATAAACCTACTTTATTAGGACTAGAAAATACTATGCTAATAGAATCATTAGATTCACCCGTCTCTATTTTCTTGCCAATTATAATAAACCTTGTAAAGTTATCCTTGGTATTATTGATATTTGCTTTAATTATTTTTAAGTCGTTCAGTACTGCTGCTTTTTTGCTTCCTATCGCACCAATATTTTTTGATCCACTTTCTCTTACTAAGGCCGCACTAAGTGCTGTGTTAGAGTGTGGTTTTAGATCAAATCCCTTATCCTTAAAAAATTCACTGCATTGTAGAAGTGCTTGAGGGTGGGAATAAACTGTTTTAATATCCCTCAAATCTGCTTCTCTTATTGCCATAAGATTATGTTCTATTTTTATGGTCATATTCCCAACTATAAATAAGCCATACTTTCTCAACAAATCATAAACTTCACTGATTGGACCAGTTGATGAGTTTTCTATAGGTAGGATTCCATAGTCAATTTTCTTATCGCTTAAATTTTTAAATACATCTTCAAACTCATCTACTGGATATGCTATAACATTACTTCCAAAATATTCATAAAGAGCTTGTTGGCTATATGACCCATGGGTTCCCTGGTAGCAAATTTTCTTGTAAGACTTATTCTTATTTATTTGGTCTTTTTGATAAGTTTTACTTAACTTTATTATTTCACTATACAATTTGCTTAGGTAGGGATTTAATTCTCTATCCCTCAAATAAGATAAATTCTTATCTATAATTTCTGACTCTCTAAGACTATTTAAAACAGGGGTATTATTAATGATTTTATACTTTGTTACATTTGAAACTATTTCCATTCGCTTTTCAAATAATTCAACTATCTTTTTATCAACTGTATCTATTTCATCCCTAAGTTTTTTTAAATCTGCCATGTATTCATCTCCATTAGTAAGTCTAAAATTACTATTGCACATAGTCCTTCAATAACTGGCAAGGCCCTAGGAACTATACAAGGGTCATGCCTTCCTACTACTTGTATCTTTGTATTTACCTTTTTAACCATATCAACAGTTCTTTGAGTCTTTGCTATGGAAGATGTTGGCTTTATTCCTACCCTAAATACTACTGGCATGCCATTGCTTATACCTCCTACTATGCCGCCATTATTGTTTGTATATGTTTTAACCTCCCCATCCTCTATATAAAGCTCATCATTTGCTTGTGAGCCCTTGACTTTTGTGATATCAAATCCTAAACCAAATTCAATAGCTTTAACTCCTGGTATAGAAAAAATCATGCTTCCTAGTTTACTTTCAAGAGAATCAAAAAATGGACTTCCCACCCCTTCTTTTAAGTTTATAATCCCTACTTCTATAACCCCTCCAACTGAATCCCCATCTTCCTTAGCAGCTAATATCAAATCTTCCATTTCACTAGACTTTTTGATATCTATGGTAGGAAGTTTCTTTAATTGTAATTTTTCTAAAAGATCCTTAGATATATTTATTGGGTTAAAACTTTCATCTTGAATATTACCAATACTTTTAATATGACTTCCAATAATTATTCCCTTATCTTCTAATATTCTCTTAGCAATGGCCCCTGCAAAAACTAGGGGTGCAGTCAGTCTACCAGAGAAATGCCCACCCCCTCTGTAGTCATTGTAAGAAAGATACTTTTTATTTCCTGTATAGTCAGCATGGCCTGGCCTAGCTAGGTCTTTTGTTAGTTTATAATCTTTAGACCTTGTATCTTTATTAGGTATAAGTATTGTAAGGGGACTCCCTGTGGTCTTATTGTTAAAATATCCGCTTAGTATTTGAAACTCATCATTTTCAAGTCTGGGACTTGTTGTATTATCTTGACCAGGTGCTCGTCTTTTCATTTGCCCCTTAATTTCTTCTATGTTTAAATCT
>CAZSLV010000149.1:0-3347 GCA_964607545.1 uncultured Gudongella sp.
TAGCCTATGATAAGGCTTTGGATATGGAAAAAATTATAAGTGCAAGTAAAATTGCTAGTTTGCATGAGAATATTCTAGACTTAAAAGATGGTTATGAAACTGTAATAGGTGAAAGAGGAGTAACCCTATCTGGTGGTCAAAAGCAACGTCTTTCTATAGCAAGGGCTATAGTAAAGAACCCTTCTATCTTAATCCTAGATGATAGCTTATCAGCAGTTGACACTGAAACAGAGGAGAAAATACTAAATGGGATTAGGTCAGTTTCTAAAAATACCACTGTGATTATAATTAGCCACAGAATTTCTACTGTTAAAAATGCAGATGAAATAATTTTATTAAAGGATGGTTTTATTATTGAAAGAGGTAATCACTATAGTCTGTTGGATAAACAAGGTCACTACTATAACTTATATCAAAAACAACTCCTTGAAGAAATGATAGAAAAGGAGGAAATATAAATGTCAGATATACAACTTGAAGAAAAAATTGAAAAATCATATGATTGGAAACTTATGAAAAGATTATTATCTTATGCAAGACCATATTGGTTTTTGCTTATGCTTTCTGTTTTACTCTTATTCTTTATAACAGGCTTAGAACTTTTAAACCCTTTTTTAATCAAGGTCACCATTGATGATTATATCAATGGTTATCAAAAGGATTTTATTGAACTTCCTCTTACATACAAGGACCAATATAAGGGCCTTGTACTGGATGATAGCTTATACTTAAAAGTTGAAGATTTAAGTGAAAGTGACCTTTCATCCTTAAGTAGCTTTTCACTTGTCAATCTTGAAAAAGTAGAAGGTAAATATTATATTAGGGATAAAAGTTCAAATAAGATAAATAAAGAACTTTCTAATAGTGATTATATAAAATTTAGACAAGGAGATATTAAAGGCTTAGACAGGATAGCCCTAATCTTTGCCCTTGCTATTTTTCTTAATTTTTTACTCAGTTACTTGCAAGTTTATATATTAAACTATACAAGTCAAAGAATTATCTTTAACATTAGAGAAGACTTGTTTAATCACATACAAGGCTTGTCAATAAAATACTTTGACAATAACCCAATTGGGAGGCTAGTGACAAGGGTTACTAATGACACTGAAACTTTAAATGAAATGTATACTAGTGTCTTAGTTAACTTATTTAAAGACTTTTTCCTTCTTGGGGGTATTATGCTAGTTATGATTAAAATTGACCTCCAACTAGCATTTTTATCATTTTCACTAATTCCAATAATTATTCTTGTTTCTGTATTTTTTAGAAGGTATATTAGGGAAATTTATAGGCAAAGCAGGATACAATTGGCAAAGATTAATTCAAGCTTAAGTGAAAATATTTCAGGCATGCAAACTATACAGGTTTTTAAAAAAGAACCTAAGTTTTACGCTAATTTTAAAAAGTTAAATAAAGATTATTTAAATGTACAAAAAAAAGAAATTAAGTACTTTGCAATATATAGGCCCTCTATAGAAATACTAAGATCTTTAGGGATAGCCCTTTTAATTTACTTTGGTGGTGGTAAGGCTATTTCTGGAGTAATTGAGTTTGGGGTATTGTATTTGTTTATTAATTATTTGCAAAGGTTTTTTGAGCCTATATTAGACTTAACTGAGAAATATAATATCCTGCAATCTGCTATGGCATCAAGTGAAAGGATTTTTCAAGTCTTAGATTATGATGAAGAAATAAGGAATATTGAAAGACCCATTCAAATTGAAAGCTTAGAGGGCCGTATAGAATTTAAAAATGTATGGTTTGCTTATAAAAAGGAGTGGGTTTTAAAGGATATTAGTTTTGTAATTGAACCTGGAGAATCTATAGCAATCGTGGGAGCAACAGGGGCTGGTAAGACATCAATTATAAACCTTATTACAAGATTTTATGATATTCAAAAAGGAGAAATCCTAATAGATGGAATTAATATCAAAAATTACGATAAAAAATCCCTAAGAAAGCATGTAGGGGTAGTACTTCAGGATGTCTTTATCTTTACAGGTAATATTAAAGATAACATAAGGTTAAATAGCAATATTTCTGATGAGTCAATAATTGAAATCTCAAAGTATATTAATTGCCATGAATTTATTTCTAAACTACCTAAGGGGTATGATGAAGAAGTAATGGAAAGAGGGTCAACACTCTCATCTGGACAAAGGCAACTTTTATCATTTGCAAGAACCCTAGTCTATGATCCTGATATACTTATACTTGATGAAGCTACCTCTAATATTGATACACAAACTGAACAATTAATACAAGATGCCCTTTTAAAATTAACAAATAATAGGACTTCTATTGCTATAGCCCATAGGCTTTCAACAATACAGCACTCTGATAAGATTATAGTATTAAAAAGTGGGAGAATTAAAGAAGTAGGAAGCCATCAAGAGCTTTTATCTAAACAAGGTTTATATTATAACTTATATAGGCTTCAATATAAGGATCAAATTCAATAAAATATATAGAATACAAAAAAATAAAAACCCATGTGGGTTTTTATTTTTTTAGTTATTCCGCAATGCCGTTATCCCAAGTAATTCACACCCGCGTTTATGCAGGTGGGTGTCTTGTTGTAGGCCTCTAACTTCCCCTACAAAGGGCATGTTATCAACCTTCAAACATCAGACTCCCGTATTTAATATGTCGGTTGAATTATATGAGAGTATCGCACATCGCAGAAAATTCTTCTATACTTATTATACCACTTTAGTTTGATTTATTCAATGAGTATTGGATGTAGGGTCATTATCTTCTTTTATTTATTACCCTTTAAATATTCTATTAAGTTTAACATATCTTTCTCAAGTGGGGCCTCTATACTTATTAATTCTCCAGTCCTAGTCTTTCTAATAGTTAAGCTAGAAGCGTGTAAGGCCTGCCTATTTATTAATTTACTTTCTTTATTATATAGACTATCCCCAATAATGGGGTGACCTAAGTCCTTTAAGTGGACTCGAATTTGGTGGGTCCTGCCTGTTAAAATTTGTAACTCTAAAAGTGAGCCACCAGGATATTCTTCAATAAGTTTATAACTTGTAATTGACTCTAGGCCATCTTCTCTTATAATAGAACCTATACCCTCAGGAGCTTTACCTATGGGTTTGTTTATAATTCCCTCTTTTTTCTTTAACTTACCTTCAACAAGGGCATAGTATTTTTTTATTGCACTTCTATCTTCTAGTTGCTTAGCTATCTGCTGGTGGCCAAAAGAATTTTTTGCAAATAGAATTACACCTGATGTGTCCCTATCAAGCCTATTTATTATTCTCACCTTACTATTAATATTATTTTTTAAAAAATAATAAGCCATTCAATTTGAAAGTGTATAATCAACAATA
>CAZSLV010000150.1:0-3332 GCA_964607545.1 uncultured Gudongella sp.
AATAATATAATTGAAATAGCACAATGTAAAGGACATTATGATGATAAGTAAAAGACAAATTATATTGAGCAAAGCCCTCAAGAAAATTATGAGTATACTTAAGGGCTTTGTTGTTCATAATTTAATAAGCATAAAAATGAAACAAGGAATAACCTAAATATATAAAAGAATTATGTATAAGGAAAATGGACTGTTATTCTAGAATACTCTTCCCCCAAGGAGGTAATATCAACCTACGACATCATTATTGACCTCTCAAGGTATGTTGAAGCAGTCGTGAAATTGAAGAAAATATAGAATGAAGTAATATAAATAACTTAGGTGATTTCAAGCCTTGAATGTATAGATGACATTCAATGCTTTTTATGTTCATGGGAACACGTCTATTAGAAATATATGGTGTATGTGCTCTGGCTAAATTCATTATTCTAGGGATATGTAAAATAGTAAATATGGGTTTATTAGATAAAGTATGCATGGTACAATGATTATTAGTATAATATTTGTAAAAACTTTCGTAAACATTTAAAAGGAGTGAACCTATGAGTCATCTTGAAAAACTAGAGTTATATCAAAGAGTTATTAATGAATTAAGACCTTTTGAGGGTGAAATGTTAAAAAAAATAAAAGCATTTTATCGAATTGGATTAACATGGACATCCAATGCACTAGGAGGGAACTCATTTACGATCGGTGAAACCAAAGTTTTAACAAAAGATGAGCTGATAGTGGGGGGCAGACCCCTAATTTAATGAACAAGAGATTTGTATTATCCTTAACACTAAGTAATAGATAATGTATGTAAATTTTATGATGAAATCATGGATGTATTGAAATACAAAAAAACTATTACATCTATTAAATTAATTTTGCCAAGAAGGAGTATAAAAGGTGTCTAATTGTATAAAAAAGGAGAAAAAATATGAATTTTGATTTTGTTTTACCTTCGACTATAAGATATGGAAAAGGCATTGTAAATGAGCTAGACATAGAACTTAACAAGTTGTCTGCTAAAAAAATAATGATTGTTTGTGACAAGGGAATAATAAAGGCAGGAATTCTTGAGCAAATTTTAAGTCTTTTGGATAATGAAAAGGAAATTGTCGTATTTGATGAGGTTGAGGCTAATCCAAAGGATTACAATGTCCACAATGGAGCTGACTTAGCCAGGAAAGAGAATGTGGATGTACTTGTTGCACTTGGTGGGGGAAGTCCTATTGATGCAGCCAAAGCAATGGCTGTCCTTGTAAGGCAGGGCGGACTTATAAGAGATTATGTGAATAAAACAATTAAAGAGGATTGCCTGCCGCTTATTACTATCCCAACGACTGCGGGGACAGGAAGTGAAGTAACCTTTTCATCAGTAATAACCGATACTAAAGAAAACTTCAAATTTACAATAAAAAGTCCTTCAATAGCTGCAAAGGTTGCATTGGTAGATCCTGAGCTTACCTACACTTTACCAAAACTTGTAACAGCATCAACTGGAATAGATGCCCTTACACACGCCATTGAAGGATACACTGCCACATGTACTGAGCCAATAGCAGAAGCTTTGGGACTTTATGCGATAGAGTATATTTCCAAGTATATTGTAAGAGCAGTCAAGGATGGCTCTGATGAAGAGGCAAGGGAAGGAATGATGCTAGGAAGTCTTCTAGCTGGCCTATCATTTAGTCATTCTGATGTGGCATCTGTTCACTGTATGGCCGAGGCATTGGGTAGTTTATACGATAAGCCACACGGGCTTTGTAATTCCATAATCCTTCCCTACATAATGAATGAGAACCTTCAATTTGTTCTACCTAAGTATGCGAGAATTGCAAGGACTATGGGTATAGAGGATAAGAATAATGAAAGTGCAGCAAAAAAGGGAATAGACCTTATAAGAAATATTTCAGCTGAAATTGGATTACCAGATTTTAATTTTCTTGAAATAGACCCAGCTAAATTCAGACTGCTTGCTGAATTATCTGTAAATAATGGTTCTAATGATAGTAATCCCAAAAAAATGAATATAGACGACTACGAAAATCTCTTTCACAAAATGAATCTCGGGGTTTTTTAATATGTAAGATTTAAATTGGAAAAACTAGCCTCTTACATTGACATTCACTTTATCACAGTGATATAATTTAAACAATCTATCTACTTAAAATACAAACACTAGAGGTGCTAAGTTGAGAAAGATTCCGATAGAATATGCAAAAGAAGGAGATGTTTTAGGAAGAACACTTTACAACAATTTGGGGAATATGCTTTTAAGAGAAGGTGTAAAATTAAATTTTACTTTAATCCAGAAGCTTAAATCAATAGGTTGTTTGAGTATATATATTAAAGATAGGTATACTGATGAAATAATTGAAGAAACAATAAAACCAAAAACTATGTCAAGGATTCATAGCCTCCAAGAGAACTTAAGGAACATAGTAATAGATTACAATTCTTCTGGTAAAGTAGACTCTAAGAAATTGAATGAAAACGTTAAAAATGTAGATGAAATCATTAATGAGGTAATAAAGGATGTTTTAAACAACAACAATATACTTGAAAATCTTGTATCCATATCCATTTATGACGATTATACTATGAATCATAGCCTCAATGTAATGATGTTATCTGCTGTAATTGCTAGGGATAAAAATTTAAATATGAGGGAAATTAAAAACCTTGCCATGGGATGTATATTCCACGATATTGGCAAAACTTTTATCCCCATAGAAATAATCAACAAACCTGCAAAATTAACCAATGAAGAATTTGAAATAGTTAAAACACATACTGAAAGAGGGTATGAATTCCTAAAAAACTATACAGAACTTCCAAGAAGTTCTATTAATATATCCTTATACCACCATGAAAGAGAAGATGGATCAGGATACCCCAGAAAAATACCAGGCTCTGAAATCCACCTATTTAGCAAAATAGCTTCAATTTGTGATGTCTTTGATGCCTTAACTTCAGACAGGTCTTATAGACGGGCTATTCCAGTAAATGAGGCGATGGAATATTTGTTTTCTGCAGGGGGAGATGAATTTAACATAAGTATAATAAAGTCATTTTCAAGGTCTATTAATGTATTTCCAAAAGATACCCTAGTCTGTCTAAGTGATGGTAGGGAGGGCCTTATATTTGAGCCTAATAATGAAGTTCATTCCAGGCCCAAGGTTAAAGTTTATGGTGAAGAAGGAAGGGAAGTTAGCCCATATGTAGTTGATTTAATGGACCATAATAATATTGTTATATCTAAGGTTATATATGAATTTTCATTTTTAACAGTCAAGTCCAATTTAGTGTGTAAATTCCTCGGGTATTATTTTGTGATGGGTCAT
>CAZSLV010000151.1:0-3304 GCA_964607545.1 uncultured Gudongella sp.
ATGAATTGAATAAGAGGGAGAATAATATGGGAAAAAACCAAGGTAGGATAAGGGCTATAAGGGGTAGTGTTCTTGAAATTACCTTTAAAGAAAAACTGCCAAGTATGAATAACAAGTTAATAACAGGCGAAAATGGACAAGTAATCCTTGAAGTTGCATCTTACTTAAATGATGAAACTATAATTGCAATTGCCCTAACCTTTACAGGAGGGATTTCAAGAGGGGACCTTGTTGAAGATACAGGTGGACCTATAATGGTTCCAGTTGGGAAGAAAATCTTAGGAAGGATGTTTGATGTCTTTGGAAATACCCTTGATGGGGAAGACCTAGGGGATGTAGAAAGACGGTCAATCCACCAAAAGCCCCTTTCATTTTCAGATAGGTCTACAACAAATGAAATCTTTTCAACAGGTATTAAGGCCATTGATGTCCTAACCCCCCTTGCTAGGGGAGAAAAGGCAGGTCTCTTTGGTGGGGCAGGTGTTGGAAAAACAGTGCTTATAACAGAATTAATAAATAATACTGCAGAAACCACAAAGGGCTATAGCATATTTTGTGGTATAGGTGAGAGGTCTAGAGAGGCTGAAGAACTTTACAGGGAAGTTAAGGAAGCTAATGTTCTAGAAAATGCTAGCCTTATATTTGCCCAAATGAACGAGCCACCTGGAGCTAGGTTTAGGGTGGGCCATGCTGCCCTTACCATGGCTGAATATTTTAGGGATGTGGAAAAGAAGGATGTATTACTCCTTATTGATAATATTTTTAGGTTTATACAAGCTGGTTCAGAAGTTTCTGGCCTTATGGGTAAGATGCCATCAAGAGTTGGCTACCAACCAACCCTAGCAAGTGAGCTGTCTGAACTACAAGAGAGGATTTCTAGCACAGATTCAGGGGCAATAACATCAATCCAAGCTGTATATGTCCCAGCAGATGACTTTACTGACCCAAGTGCAACCCATACCTTCTCCCACCTATCAGCATCAGTTGTCTTATCAAGAAAAAGGGCAAGTGAGGGGCTTTATCCTGCAATTGACCCCTTAAATTCAGCTTCTAAGATGCTAAATAAGGCCATAGTCGGAGAAAGGCACTACAACATAGCTAGGGAAATTAAAAGGACCCTATCCCAGTATGAGGACCTTAAGGACATCATAGCCATGCTTGGTATAGAAGAACTATCCGCAGAGGACAGGGCGGCTGTAAACAGGGCTAGAAAGCTTGAACGCTTCCTGACCCAACCCTTCTTTACAACCCAAGATATAACAGGCTCAAAGGGCAAGCTAGTTGAACTAGAAAAAGCCCTAGATGGGTGTCAAAGGATTTTAAATGATGAGTTTAAAGACTATGAAGAAAATGACCTCTATATGATAGGGGATATTGAAGAGGCTATAGAAAAGAAAAAACGGAGAGAAGAAAATGAGGATTAAATTAATTCTTCCATATATGACTATCTTAGATAAAGAAGCAAAAAAAGTAACAGCAAAAGGAATAGGGGGAGAATTTCAAATCCTCCCCAAGCACATAGATGCAACATGGTCCTTAAGTAGAGGCATATTAAGTATAGATGCTGATGAAGTCCTTTATTATGCCATAAATACGGGGGTCCTTGTAAAGCAGGGAGACATAGTATATATATCTGTCTTTCAAGCTATACCAGGAGGTTCTTTAAAGAGCCTATCACAAACTGTTAAAAAAAGCTTAAGTGACTTAAGTGATAGGGAAAGAAAGGCTAGGGAAGTCCTTGTTAAATTAGAGGCTGAAACTATAAAGAAATTTACAGAAATAGATTTTTAGGGGATGTGGTCTTTTGAAAGAGAAGAAGTCACCAGAAGAAGAATTATTAGAAAAGATTGAGCGTGATTCTCAAAAGAAAATTAAAGCCCAGGAAGAAGGTTCAGAAATCATGTTTGGCCTTGGCTTATTTGGTATAGTAGGGTGGTCTATAGCTGTGCCAACCCTTATGGGGATATTTTTGGGAGTTTTTTTGGATAAGAAGTTTACACAAAGTTTTTCATGGACCCTAACCCTTCTTTTTGCTGGGGTTGTGATTGGGTCCCTAAATGCTTGGCACTGGATAAAACAAAAGACAGGAGATGATTAATTTGGGCTATGTACTAGCATTTGGTCTTGGGGCAATACTAGGCTTGTTGTTCTTTGGCGGCTTATACTTAACAATACAAAAGCTTGAGAAGGTAAAAAACCCAGCATTAATTATGATTTTAAGTTTTATTATAAGGATGGGAATATTAATTTTTGTATTTTACTTAATATCAACAAGTGGAGGCTACAAGGAAGTTTTATTTGCCCTTGCAGGCCTAATCTTAACTAGGTTTGTTATGACCTTTAAGATGAGGGGAGAAAAACCAGAAAAAGTGGAAAGAGGTGATTAGATGACTATCGACCCTAGTGAAATAGTATATTTTGAGTGGGGATTTGTAAAGATTACAGCTACAATTGTCTTTACTTGGGTTACAATGGCCATTTTAGGTATTGGGTCCTTTCTTATAACAAGAAATATTAAAGTAGATGGAGAAATATCCAAAGGGCAAAATATCCTAGAAGCCTTGGTTGAAACTATTAGGAGTCAAATAAAACAAATTAGCCAGCAAGAGCCAGGTAAGTACCTACCCTTTATTGGGACTATATTTATATTTATCTTGGCAGCAAATGTTCTATCAATAATTCCAGGCTTTATAGCCCCAACAGGGTCCCTGGATACAAGCGTTGCCCTGGCACTTTGTGTTTTCCTAGCAGTTCCTGTTTATGGGATTGCAGATGGAGGGGTTAAGGAGTATTTAAAGGAATACATTAAGCCAACCTTTATAATGCTTCCCTTTAATATAATTAGTGAGATTTCAAGAACCCTATCCCTTGCCATTCGTTTATATGGGAATGTGATGAGTTCAAGTATAATAGTTGCAATCCTACTTGGAGTAATACCCCTATTCTTCCCAGTAATAATTCAAGCTTTGGGCCTATTAACAGGGGTAATCCAAGCATATATATTTGCAATACTAGCAATAGTATATATAGCATCAGCAACAGAAAGGGAAAAGAAAAAGGCATAAAAACGTAGGGATGGACGACTCCGTCCATCAGTCTGAAATAAAATGTAGGGATGGACGACTCTGTCCATCCGCCTAGGACAAGAAATATCCCACGCTTACGCTCTGGATGACAAGTGTTTTAACAGAGCAAAGGCTCTGTCATTCCGAGTCTTGTCGAGGAATCTTTAGCGTTACTAAAACCAAAAAGAAAGATTCTCACGCTACGCTCAGAATGACAAATATGCTTAGGATAACTACAA
>CAZSLV010000152.1:0-3279 GCA_964607545.1 uncultured Gudongella sp.
TCACCACATTCTTGGGAACTATTTATCTCGAAATATATTTACTCGTCAGAGCTGAATCCCTTTTAAGTATTGTTAAGTCTGGGTTTTTTAAGCCATTTTTACAAACTTATAAGCTTTTAACAATAGTATGCATATAAAAGTCGAGTTCTTTTTTAAACTCGACTTTATAGTTTTATTATTCAATTTTTAGGCTGGAAATGCCTGATTTCATAACTATATTTCTAAGGTTTTTATTGTACATAAAGGGTATTTTCATATTTTTAAGTATAATATTTATAGATAAAGACCTTGTATAAGTCTTATAAAGCTTATTGTAATTTGTTAAATCTTCATTTATTGCTTTTGAAAGTGCCAAGGCGCTTCTAAATCCATAACTTAAACCTTCAGCGGAACTTGGACTGATAAAAGATGCCGCCTCACCAATTAAGGCTATTTTATCATTTCCAAGATTTATTTGATTTATATTAGTTGGCCGTAGAAGGTAGGCCCCCCTAGTTTTTATTTTATCTTCAAATACAAATCCTTTTTTTATTAATTTTTCTTTTAACAAATCAAACTTTTCAAATACATTCGACTTAAGTTCAAGTGCACAACCCACAATTAAAGCATCCTCTTTAGGTATGATCCATGAGTAAAAGTCAGTTATTTCTCTATCAAAAATAGCACTATGACAATCTATATTAGTTTCTTTTTTATACCATTCTTGGATGCTTATATATTGTTTTGGAAATAAAGAATTCTTAAAGCCTTCTCTTCTAATTTTAGAATTTGCCCCATCAGAACCTACAAGTAACCTAGCTTCTTCTTCATATTCTACGCCTTCTTTAAGATACCTTACCCTAACTCCCTTGTTTGTTATGGAAAATGATTTAAATATGCTCTTGTATTCTACCTTGACCCTATCTGGGATTAAACTAGATAACCACTTGTCAAAGCCTTGCCTATCTACATTTATATAGTTTCTTTGATAGTATCTTTCTAGGGAATTGTCAAAGTCAAGGACCCTTACAGCAAAAATCTGTGGACTTTCAAGGACCTCCTTTGGAATGCCAAGGCCAAACTTTGCTAGCATCATTTGGGCATCTGGTGCAACAAGGCCTCCACAGGATTTTTCTCTAAGAAATAAATCACTCCTAGTAAGATCCCTTTTTTCTATTACTAAGACCTTGTATTTTTTATCAATTAACCTTGCTAAGGTCGCACCTGAAGGCCCACTTCCTACTATTATTACATCATACATATGTCCACCCCATGTTAGTATTTGTCTTTTTTACTTGAGTCTTATAGATAAGGAAGTCCTTAACTTATTGGCATCTAGAACTTCATTAAAATATCTTATTAAGTCATTTTCTATAATATTTAAAGATAAGTCTATTTGTTCATCTTGTGTGACTTGAATTTTTTCATATTTTTTTAAGGTGTTTAAATCTTCAACTATAGTATTTGTTTTCAAATTATATAAGCTAGAATTTGCTGCTTGATAAAAATAACCTTCATCTACATAGTCTCCATTTGGAAAAGCTACTGTATTTGTATCTAGGGAAAATATATCCTTACCTATTTGAAAGGGGTTAAAAATACCTAGCATGTTGGATAAGGTAGGTAAGACATCAACCATCCCCATTGGAATTTCAACCCTAGTCCCCTGGTCAAGGTCCTTTGACCAAATTAAAAGTGGAGTCCTTCTTATTTGTTTTAAATATGCATTATCAATATTAATATAATTTGGATTTTCCTTATTTAAAAATTCATTTGTTTTTTCATCGTAGTTAAAGACCATCTCATAGTCTTCTTCTGATATCTTTGCATGGTGGTCTCCATATAAGATTACAAGAGCATTTTCTAAAAGGCCCTCCTTTTCCATCCCTTCTATAAAAGTCTTCAGGGCTGAGTCTGCATAGTGGTAGGATTTTAAATAATTCCCTATAGGACTTCCTTCTAAATGGTCTACTGAATAATCTCCATACTTATCTACTTCATCAAAGGGGAAGTGATTGGATAGGGTTATTAAACTTGCCATTATTGGCTTTTTTTCTTCTTCTTTTATTTTCTTTATCTTATTTATTGATTGGGTAAAAAACGACTTATCACTTAGACCTAAGCCTATTTCTTCATCAATTGTATAATCTATCTTACTAAAAAACTTATCATAAGCTAGGTTCTTATACATTATATCCCTATTCCAAAAGTCTCCGTTGTTTCCATGCATAGCAAGGGTAAGATAACCCCTATCTTTTAGAAGTTTTTGTAAACTTACATACTCCCTATCTGCATGGGTCATAAATACAGTCCCATTATTTAAGGGTAGGAGGGAGGTTGAAAATGTAAATTCAGAATCACTAGATGTGCCTATAGAGTGTTGAGGGTAAAAGTTACTAAAGTAAATCCCCTCTCTTGCCATCTTATTTAAAAATGGGGTAACTGGTCCATCCTTAAATTCTAAGTCCATGGCAAATGTTTGGGCACTTTCATAGTGGATTACATATATATCCCTTCCCTTAAAAATATCCTTATATTCATTAGTCTTTATAGATCTTATGTTTTTATCTACAAGATCCTCAAGGCTATTTTTATACTTATCCTTATCTTCTTTTCTTAATTTAGATTCATTATTTGCTAGGGTGTTTTTTACTATATCTGCTGTTGCATAAGAGTATATCCCCAGCTGGTTCACTAGGTAGGGGCTGTTCCATTGTTTTACTAACCTACTTATATCTGTAGAACTAAGGCTTAAAAATAATATAGTCAAAATAAAAGTCCCTATTGCAAATGGACGAAGTACTTCCCTTCTTACAGTAGGTTTTTTTCCTATAAAATACCCTGATTTTTTTAGTTTCTTAAAGATTAAAATTAAGGCAAGGCTTGGAATGAAAAATACTAGAACCTTTAAGTCAAGCGTCTTAGTAAGGGTTCCATCCATACCTGTAAATTGCTTAAACTGCTTTATCAAGGAAAAAGACAAAAATGAGTTAAAGTGCTTATAATACAAGTAATTGCCCCCGCTTAATAGGGCAAATAAGAATGATAAACTTATATATAAGTAATTCCTATTCTTATAATTTAAAAATAAGGCTAAGATGCTTACTACTAGTATTATAGCTATACTTGATACTAGGGGTTTTAATTTAAAAGCATTTCCTATGGTTAAGGCCCTTAGGGTAAAATCATTAAAGATACCTGCTATGACTAAGAATATTAACATTTTGTTATTTCTTAAATTTTTAAATAATTTATTTCTTTTCATTTCCTACCTCTATATTTACCTTTTATAATTTCCTT
>CAZSLV010000153.1:0-3269 GCA_964607545.1 uncultured Gudongella sp.
GCGCGTCTGAATGGCATTCAGAAGGCCAGGGGTTCGAATCCCCTTATCTCCACCAATTTAAAAATTGTGTTTTTAATATAGAGGGAGTTTTGTTTTATATGAAGAAGAAAGTAGTATTAGGTATGAGTGGCGGGGTTGACTCTTCTGTTGCTGCCCTCCTACTAAAGGATGAGGGCTATGATGTTATTGGCCTTTTTATGAAAAACTGGGATGAAAAAGATGAAGCTGGCCTATGTACAGCTGCTAGTGATGCAGAAGATGCTAAAAGAGTTGCCACAGAATTAGGAATACCTTGTTATACAGTTAACTTTGAAAAAGAATACTGGGATAGGGTCTTTTCTTATTTTTTAAGTGAATATAAAAAGGGTAGAACTCCAAATCCTGATGTAATGTGCAACCAAGAAATTAAGTTTAATGCATTTTTAGACTATGCCCTTAAATTAGAAGCTGATTATATAGCCATGGGTCATTATGCTAGGGTAAAAGAAGAAAATGGAGACTTCCTCTTACTTAGGGGGAAGGATAATAATAAGGACCAAAGTTATTTTTTATCTAGGATAGGCCAAGATGCCTTGTCAAAAACTCTCTTTCCCATAGGACATTTAGAAAAAAATGAGGTTAGGGAAATTGCAAAGGCAAATAAGCTTTATACAATGGATAAAAAAGACTCTACAGGAGTTTGCTTTATAGGGGAAAGAGATTTTGATGAATTTTTAGACAAGTACCTTCTTTCAAAAGAAGGACCCATGATAAATGTTGATGATGGGAAAAAGGTTGGGGACCATACAGGACTTATCCACTACACCCTAGGCCAAAGAAAGGGCATGGGGATAGGGGGAGTAGGAAGTGGTCAACCCTGGTTTGTAGTTGGTAAGAGTTTGAAAAATAACATCTTATATGTAGCCCAAGGAAAAGACCACCCTGCCTTATATTCTAGCTCAACTATAGGGGAAGACCCAATCTTTGTACTAGAAAAAGAACCCGAATTTCCCTTAAAGTGCAGTGCTAAGTTTAGGTATAGGCAGGGGGATATTCCAGTTTTAGTGGAAAAGTTACCTAAGGGTAATCTTAAAATAACTTATGAGTACCCTGTAAAGGCAGTTACACCAGGCCAAGTTGCAGTCTTATATCAAGGCGAGGTATGCCTTGGAAGCTCTATAATTCAGTCTATTGAACCTTTAGAAGAAAGGTTTGCTTATTTAAATCGGGAATAAAAAAAGTTATCTTTAAAAGATAACTTTTTTTAATTTAAGACTCCCTCTTGTATATGCTTTCCAAGAAGCTTATCTACTCTTTTTAAATAAATTGCAGCCCCTTGGATTTGAACGACAAATCCTACTGCTACAATTAAGGCAACCTCTGACCCTGCCTCTGAAAATATTGATAGGGCTATGGCTAGGGCAATAGATAAATTACGCATAACTGTCCCATAAACTAGGGCTATCCCATCTTCCCTATTAAATAAGAGCTTAGCAAATATGGTTACCAATAAAAAGCTAAAGGCATAAGATATGGATAGGACCACGATTATTTTAATTAAGAGCAAGGGGTTGGATATTATAACCTTAGCCCGCATAGCAGTTGAAATAAATACTATGGATATTAGAGCTAGGGTTGAAATAAGTGGAATCTTTAGCTTTAAAGTATTGTTATAGGTTTCTACACCGTATTTATTAATAAATACTTTCTGACTTATATAGCCTAGACCCATAGGTATAAATACTACTTTTACAATTTCAGATATTATACTTGCAAATGGTATATCTGCACTTTCACCTACAAATAAGCCTAGGTAAAAGGGAGTTAAGAAGGCTCCAAGTATTAAGCCAACAACCATCATCTTTATTGCTGCAGGTACATTCCCCTTGGCAAAACCTGTCCAAGAAATTGTCATACCAGATGTGGGTAAAAGGGCTATTAAAAGGATTCCTATTATAATATAGGGGTTATTAGGGAAAAACACCTTGCCAATAGAATACCCCATCAAGGGAAAGATTACAAAGTTTACAAGTTGGGATACTAGAATAAGCTTATTGTTTCCCTTAGCAAAAAGTTCCTTATACCTTAGGACAACCATCATGGGGTAAACCATAAAAAACACTATTATAGGGGTAAAGGTCTTTAATGAAGATACATTGAAAAAATTCCCATAAATAATAGCAAGCCCCATTGTCAAGGGTAAGTAAAGGACTAATTTTTTTTGAATATGAGCTAAAATCTTAAACATATAATGCCCCCTTATCTATATTACCCCTAGGGGGTATATTCTTATTGATATAGTATATCAATAGGCTTTTTTTGTCAACTAGTTTAAAGAAAGGGTCTTTTTAAGGTACATATAAAATACTTTTGTATCTTCTATAATAGATTCTTTATCAAGGGTTACAAAATTAAATTCACGGACTAGGTTGAAATCTTCTATCTTTACTTCCTTAAGGTGGCCTTCTTCTAATTCTCTTCTTGCAGCATCCCGATACATAAAGCTTATACCTAAGTTTTCCTTAACCAAGGTCTTCATTAGGGCAACATTTCCAACCTCAAGGACTTCCCTAAAGTCTTTTAGGAGGTAGTTTTTATCATATAGGCCCCTTTCTAATATCTCTCTTGACCCTGAACCTTGTTCTCTAATAATAATTTTTTCCCCAAGTATGTCATTTAATATAAGCTTATGCTTTTTACCTAGGGGGTGGTCCTTATTTACTACCAAGATAAAATCCTCTTCCTTTAATATTTTAGAATAATAGTCCTTCTTATTAAAAAGACCTTCAATCAAGGCAAAGTCTATCTCTCCTTTATTTAAGCTAGCTAGGATATACTCTGTGTTATGGGTTTCTAAATTTATCTTATAATCTTTAAATTCATTAAAAAAGTCTTTTACAATTGGGGCAAGGGTAAATTCTCCTATGGTTAAGGTTGCAGAAAATTTTAAGGTCTTTTCTTTATTTTTATAAGCTAACAGTTTTCTCTTTATAATTTCATCCCCTGCCTTTGTTTCTTTAATGTGCTTTAATAGGAGGCTTCCCTCCTTTGTTAATGCAAGTTGCCTATTCTTGTAGGTAAAAAGTTTTACCTTGTATTCTTTTTCTAAAAATTGTATATGCTGGGTTACAGCAGGTTGGGTTATAAAAAGTTCCTTAGCTGCCCTTGTATAATTTTTGGTCCTTGCTAAAACTAAAAAAGTTTCTGCTTTTGCATCTAGCATAAGAGCCTCCATAAATTTAATTTATAGTTATATAATTAATCATAATTTTATTTTATACTTAAATGAT
>CAZSLV010000154.1:0-3263 GCA_964607545.1 uncultured Gudongella sp.
GAATAAAAATTCACAATATTATATTTTTATTTTCTATAGATTTAGAAACAATTGAATCTACAGATATAAAACTAATGATAAGCAATAAGATTAAGAACAAGACCTTTATAGAACTTAAATTAAGCAATTTAAATGAGTTTGAAACGATAAATTTAATTAAGGCTGTCGTAGGATCACATTCTTTTCCCTTAGAATTTTCTAAACTCCTATATAAGGAATCTTTGGGAAATCCAAGGTATTTAGATATATTAATAAAACATTTCTTTGATACAGGGGAAATGTTTATAGGCGAGGATGGAGAATGGAAGATTTTAACTTCTGACTTAGATAATATATATTTTCCCCAAAATTTTACAGAAACTATAAAAACATCCTTTAACAACTTATCTAGGCTTGAATTACAAGTTCTAGAAATAACATCTTGTTTTGAATCTTCTGCTGAAGGGGAAATTGTATTTGAACTCCTAGGGGTAGGAAGGGGAGATTACAAAAAAACTATTGCTAGCTTAATGGAAAAACACATCTTAATTAAGAATAAAAATGAAATCACTAGTAAATTAATATTTAATGAAGGAGAACTTAAAAGGTATGTTTACAATAGCCTTGGGGAAGATAAAAGGATAGACTACCACTTTAAGCTATCAGAATTGCTCCTTAATAAAAAAGCTAATGGACAAGGTATCGATTTTAATTCTTTAATAAAGCATATTAGTGGATCTGGAAGACTTGACTTGCTCTATGAAATTATAAAAGAGAGAATAGCAAGTGAAAAAGTGAAAAATAATGAGCATATAATCCCCTTATTAGTATTGCTATTTTCAAAACTTGAAAGCAAGAACCATAAAAAAAGACTGTCAGTTGTCGAGCAGATAATAGACACTTATATATCTATGGGGAAATATTCCTTTGCTGAACCCTATATAGACAGGCTAGATGTGATTAGTAAGGAAATGGGCCTTAAGGATAAAGAAGTAAAGGCAGTCTTGTACAGGTTTGAAATATATGCTCGAACAAACAACTTACTTAAGGCTAAGGACCTATCAAAAAAATTAAGGACTATTAGTTTAGTAAGAGAAAACAAGGAATTTTTATTAAATTATATACGAATTGAAGTATTATATTTACAGGCTGTAGGAAGGACAAATGAAACTATAGGTTTGTTAAAAAAAGCTATAAATCTTTCAAATACATCAAATATTAAATCAAACCTCGGTGACTTTTACAACTTATTGGGTATAGCTTATTATTTTAATGGCCAACATGAAAGAGCCTTAGAGAATTATGAACTTGCTATTAGAGAATATGATTATTCCCCATCTTTTTATAATGTAGTTAAACCCCTAAGTAATATTGGGAGTATCTACAATGAAGTTTTTACCTTGCCTAAAAAAGCCCTGGATTATTTTTTACAAAGCTACCATATTTCTGTGGAAAATAATTTGTTAGCCATACAATCACTACTCCTTAATAATATTGGAGAAGTTTACTTTAATATGGCAGATTTTGAAAATGCTGAGATTTATTTCAAAAAATCCAATCAATTGTCAAAATTAAACAAGGATAGGACTATGGAATATCTAGCAACAATAAACTTAGGACTTACAAATATATCAAGAGAAAAATTAAGAGATGGTGTTAATATATTCCAAACCCTAAGACGGATGAATAAACAGGATCCAATTATTGATGCTGAAATTAATATGAAATACTTGTATTTTTTAGGATTTTTCCACACAGGCTTGGGAGATTTAATGATTGGCAAAAAGTATAGCCAAGTTTCTGCTGATAAATCAAAAGATATAAGTTTAATTGAATATATGAAGTCACAATCGAGGGTATTTTATATAGATTCAATCTTAAAGATGCAAATAGATCAAGGTGAATTAAAAAGACAAATAACCCTATACAGAAAACAAGGTAGCGTTTTAGACAGGGCCTTCTTTATTTTAAACTTAGCTTATCTTTCCTTAAGGTTAAATGAAGATGATATATTCGCTTACCTAATTGAAGAGTTCAATACCATTGATAACTTAGAAGTCCTAAATGTCATTGAATATGATATTAAAATTTTAAACAACCTTTATTCTGATGATAAAGATTCATTAATAGAAAGTCTTAGCCTCTTAAATAATAAGGATATAAATTTATCTATATCTCGTATTAGGTATCTTTCACATCTTGGCAAGAAATTTTATGATTTAGAGCTTTATGACTATGCCATAAAAGCCTTGTTAGGGTCTCTTGATTTATTTTATAAGACAACCTATGACTTGGGGATTGATGGGTTTGAAGAAAAATTAGAATTTTATTATAGCATTGATAAAGTAAAGGACCTTTTGATTGAAGTAATGGAAAATGGCTTTAACATAGATTTGACTAATTTTGATTCTAATTTAAAAAATAGCTATGGTGACCTTAGGCAATATATAAAGGCATTAAACAAAGAAAATATTTTAAAAATCTACAATAAGAATGAAAACATGGATCTCTACGCGAACTTGTTAAGCTTAACCTTGAATTTTTATGGGGGCTTTGATGAAAATATAAATCAGCTCTTAAAATTTATAAGCTTACACACCCTAGCTGATTTTGTAGAACTAAGAGTTTTTAACTATCCAAAGGGTGGAGAAACAAGTAGGTACTCTTATAATCCAAATAATAAGGAAAATGAGATAAACTCTGTTATATTAAAGGCCATGAGTGAGGGTGAAAATATCCTTATAAATAAGAGTAACGATAAGTACTACAAGTCAAATTATGAAGATTATATTAGTAAAGAGCAGGTTGCCCTTATAGGTATCCCTATTTATGATCCAGAACTTGATTATAATAATAAGGATAAAAGGAATATTTATAAGAAAAAGGAAGCTTATGCTAGCTTAATACTTAGTTCATCTAGCGGGATAAACTTATTTGATAAAGAAGCTTTAGAAATGGTCTTAGGTGTTTCCAAGCTAATTCATTTAAACTTAGAAAATAACAAGTTATATAGAAAATCAAATTATGATAAACTTACTGGTGTCCTTACAAGAAGTTCAATTGAAAGACACCTTGAAGAATTAACAAAAGACCATATAGAAGTAAAATCTAACTTTGCCGTGATGATGTTAGATATTGATAAGTTTAAAAATGTAAACGATACTTATGGTCACCAGGTTGGTGATAATGTTTTAACTTGCATTGGGACCATATTAAAAAACACCTTAAGGGCAAGTGATTATGTTGGTCGCTACGGCGGGGAAGAATTCTTAATAATATTAGAT
>CAZSLV010000155.1:0-3261 GCA_964607545.1 uncultured Gudongella sp.
TATTGTTTTTCATTTAACAATCGCCTCCTCTTATAGGTCTAACATACCCCATATTAGTAAATTCAACTAAAATTTACAAAAAAATGTTGTAAAAAAATTATAAAGTGGTATAAATAAATATGGAGGGTGATTTATATGGATGAAGACAAAAGAAAAGAAGACTTTAATGATGAAGTAGGAGAAAATGAGGACATAGGAGAAAATATCCATGAAGAACAACTAAACGAGGATGACCTAATAAGAGAAGAAAATGAGTTAGAAAAAGAAGTCCCACTTAATAGGGAAGCAATTGAAACAAATAGGCAAGTTAATCCGCCAAGTACTTATGCAAAGTTAAGTAATAAAACTTACCTAGGTATAATTATTCTTGTTTTAATATTCTCGTTTGCTGGGGCTTATGGTGGTTATTTCTTAGCTAGTCAAGGGGATAATTCAATAATACCAAGTCAAGAGGCAATTACAATAAACTCAAATGACTCTATTAATACAGTATCTGCTGTAGTTAAGAAAAACATAAAATCTGTAGTAGGTATTACTACTTTAGCGACCACTCAAGCAAATATCTTTTCTCAGCCTCAAGATGTCTCTGGGGTAGGGTCTGGGGTAATCGTAAGTTCTGATGGATATATACTTACTAACTCCCATGTAGTTGCAGATGGAGAAGCCAAAGAATTAAAGGTCTTATTTGAAGATGGGGAAACTGTAGAAGGTAAAGTTGTATGGGTTGACCCCCTAATTGACTTAGCAGTAGTTAAGGTTGAAAAAAACAACTTAACAGTTGCAGAATTGGGAGATTCTGATGAACTTATTGTTGGAGAAATTGCAATAGCAATTGGAAATCCACTAGGACTTGAATTTGAAAGAACAGTTACAAGTGGTATTATATCTGGTCTTAATAGGACAGTGAGGGTTGAATCTTCTAATGTTATTGATTTTTTAATTCAAACTGATGCATCAATAAACCCAGGTAATAGTGGAGGACCCCTATTAAATGCCCAAGGCAAGGTAATTGGTATTAATACAGCTAAAGTGAAAACAGCTGAAGGTTTAGGTTTTGCCATACCAATAAATCAAGTAAAGGCAGTAGTTGCAGAGATTATTGACAAGGGAAGTTTCCAGACTGTATACATGGGAATAACTGGAGTTGCTGTTGAAGAATACGAGCAAAGACTTGGTGTTAAGCTTGGAGCAGAAAAAGGAATAGTTATAATAGAAGTAGAAAAAGATAGCGCTGCTGATAAGGCTGGGATACTACCAGGTGATGTTATCCAAAGTATAGATGGAAATGAAGTAATAGATATGGGTCAGCTAAAAAGAAACCTATATAAGTTTAAACAAAACGATACAACAAGCTTAGCTTTCTTAAGAAATGGAAGCGAGCAAACAACTCAAATAACATTTTCAAATGTAAAGTAAATTAAAAAAATCTGTGGCCTAAACCACAGATTTTTTTAATTTATAAATTCATCTAAATACTCTTCATATGTCATAACCCTGTCCCTAAACCCATCTGGTGTTATCTCAATAATTCTATTTGCAATAGTTTGTATAAACTGATGGTCAAAAGATGTAAATAAGACTACACTTTTAAAGTCCTTAAGGCCATTGTTAACAGCTGTTATAGATTCTAAGTCAAGGTGGTTGGTAGGCTGGTCTAATATTAAAACATTAGCCTCCTTAAGCATCATCTTTGAAAGCATACACCTTACCTTTTCCCCTCCTGAAAGAACCTGAGCTTGTTTAAGGGCTTCATCTCCTGAAAATAACATCCTGCCTAAAAAGCCTCTTAGGTAAATTTCACTTTTTTCTGCTGAAAAATCCCTTAACCAGTCAACAAGGGTAGAGGTACTGTTTTCAAAGAATTCCGAGTTATCTTTTGGAAAGTAAGATGTGCTTATGGTTTGACCCCATTTAAAGCTTCCACTATCAGGCTCTGATTCTCCCATGAGAATCTTAAAGAATTCAGTTATTGCTAATTCATCCCCAATAAAAGCAATCTTATCCCCCTTATTAATTCTAAAGGTTATATCTTTAATTTGGGAATCACCCTTTAATTTCTTATTTAAGTTCTCAACTGTAAGAATTTCATTTCCAACTTCTCTTTCCATTGTAAAACCAACAAAAGGATACCTCCTAGTTGAAGGTGTTATATCATCTAAAGTTATCTTATCTAGTAGTTTCTTCCTAGAAGTTGCTTGCTTAGATTTAGAAGCATTTGCAGAAAACCTAGTTATAAATGCTTGTAAGTCTTTTATTTTATCTTCTTTCTTCTTGTTTTGGTCCTTCATTAACTGAAGAGCTAGCTGGCTTGACTCATACCAAAAGTCATAGTTACCAACAACCATGTTAATTTTACCAAAGTCAATATCAACCATATGGGTACATACTTCATTAAGGAAGTGCCTATCATGGGATACTACTATTACAGTACCTTCAAAGTCTCCCAAGAAAAGTTGCAACCACCTAATACTTTTTACATCAAGACCATTGGTAGGCTCATCTAAAATTAAGATTCCAGGTTTACCAAAAAGGGCCTGGGCTAATAAAACCTTAACTTTTTCTGTACCAGTTAATTCTACTACAAGCTTTTCATGAGAGCTCACAGGAATTCCTAGACCTTGTAGAAGGGATGATGCTTCAGCTTCAGCGCTCCATCCATCCATATCGGCAAATTCTGCTTCTAACTCAGATGCCTTTATACCATCTGCATCTGTAAAGTCTTCTTTTGAATAGATAGCATCCTTTTCTAGCATAATCTCATAAAGTCTTCTATTTCCCATAACCACAGTATCTATTACCTTATTTTGATCAAACTCATAGTGGTCCTGGCTTAATACACTCATCCTAGTCTTTGCATCTATATTCACAGTACCCGAATCAGCTTCCTTATCCCCCGAAAGGATTTTAAGAAATGTAGATTTACCTGCTCCGTTAGCCCCTATTACACCATAGCAATTTCCTGGTGTAAAGCTTAAATTTACATCCTCAAAAAGCTTTTGAGAGCCAAACCTAAGGCTCAAATTATTTACATTTATCACTTTTTTATTCATCCTTTACTTTTTTAGTCATGCCATTATACCATACAAAGAAAGAATTTGCTAACAAAAAAACGAGCATTTGCTCGCTAGTTTTGTATATTTTACAGGTATTATTCTAGTAGGTCTTTTTTAAAACTCTCATAATCTTTTAAGGTGTAGATTTTTTTATTATCTTCTCTTACAAAGGTAGGAACTGAGTCTATCTCATAAACTTTTGCTAGGT
>CAZSLV010000156.1:0-3233 GCA_964607545.1 uncultured Gudongella sp.
AGCCATAAATAGCATGCACCTCTCTTTATAAACATATTAATCTTATAGCGGTAATTCTTATTATACTACAAAGTCCTTGTCTTTTGTTCGAAAAAATTAGATATGTTTATTACAAAAAGTTAATAATAAAATAAAGGAGAATCAATATATGACCCTCCCTTGCTTTAAAGGCATGATTAATCAAATTCAGAGTTTATAAAAGGAAAATTCCCTCTTCTTGGCATCTTTTAATTTCTTCATCTGACCAAACACTAGCCTGAACTTGACCTATGTGTTTGGCTTGGAGAAAGAACATACAAATTCTAGATTGTCCTATTCCTCCCCCAATGGTATAGGGAAGCTCTTTGTTAATTAACTTTTTATGATAGTCCATTTCTAGCTTATCTTTTGTATTAGTTAATTCTAATTGCTTTATTAAGGAATTCTCATCAACCCTAATTCCCATGCTAGATAATTCTATGGACTCATTTAAGGCTGGATTCCAAAATATGATATCACCGTTTAGGTCCCAGTCGTCATAGTCTGCAGATCTTAAATCATGCGGCTGTCCAGATGATAATTTATGGCCTATTTGATAAATAAAAACCGCACCCTCTTCTTTAGCTATAAGGTGTTCTCGATTTTTTGAACTCTCATTTGGCCACCTGTCTTCTAGTTCTTGGGAACTTATAAAGAATATCTTGTCAGGTAATTTTTTATAAAGCCTAAGAGGATAAAGGTCATTTATAAATTTTTCCGTCTTTTTAAATGAGTCAAAAATTAAGTTAACAATTTCTTTTAAAAACTCTAAATTTCTATCTTCATTTCTTATAACCCTTTCCCAGTCCCATTGATCAACATAAATTGAATGAATATTATCCACATACTCATCTGGCCTAATAGCGTTCATATCAGTGTATATTCCTTCCCCTACTTCAAATTCATACCATTTTAAAGCCATTCTTTTCCACTTTGCTAGGGATTGTACAATTTCTAGAGATTGCCCATATTTACGCATTTCGAAAGAAACAGCCTTTTCACTTCCCGATAGGTTATCATTTAAACCTGTTTCTGGCCTTACAAAAAGAGGGGCAGAAACCCTAGTTAAATTCAAATTTTCCGCTAAACTTCTCTCAAAGAAATCTTTTATTTGTTTAATCCCTACTTGGGCCTCTCTAGCTGTGAAGCCATTTACCATCATCATAAAATCCACTCTCCTTATAATAAATAAAAAAACCTTCCATCCAAAATACAAAGGACGAAAGGTCTATTCGCGGTACCACCTTAGTTAGCTATAAGCTCACTTAATCAGCACTAGTCACAAATAACTAATACCTTATAGCTATAACGGGCTATCCCGTCTGGGTCTACTATTATTTCAATCAGAAACTCATGGATGTTCTTCATATAAAATCTCGTATCAGGTTCCCACCATAGCCTGACTCTCTGTAACAAAATATATATACTACTCTTCCATTCAAAGTTTATACAATATTAATTTATTATATATAGTTAATGTATTAAAGTCAACCTAATCTTACAACTCCATAGCAAATACTTTGTGGATATCTTCAGAATAGTTTCTAATGATATCTATTATAAAATATGTTATTTTTAGATTTAAAGAAAGGGCAAAATCTAAGTCATTCTTAAAGCCAGTTTTAGTAGAATATTCCACTACAACATCCTCTATATATCTTTTAATTGTTCCATGCAGGCTAATTATATTTCCATCGTAAATATCTAAGTCATTAACACTTATGACATTTTTCTTAAAATCATGTGTAGGTGAATAGTCATTTAACCTTGACTCATACCTTACATGCTTTACCATAGAGTCTGTAAAAGTCCATCTCTTTGCATGAGGTAAGCAAACATAATCAGAAAGATAATGTGATAATATACCTATTTTTTTGCTTAAAACCTTTATAGATAAGGGATCAGTTATTTTAGATAAGTCAATAAACCTACTTACAAAAATTAACTTCATAATCTCTAAGGTTACATAATTAATACTTTCATCTTGGTAATGCCTTATAAACTTATATTTTGGCAAAATATCTGGTGCAATTGATCCCCAGAGTAATTTTTCTTTATTTAGTTTTAATCCATATATATCAAATACATTATCATATATGTGTCCAGCTATTATTTTATGAGTATCAGCAAATATTTTAAACACTCCCTTTATTTATTTATCCAACTCTTTTGATAGTATAACATATGAAAAACTATGTCAACCAGATAAATATTGCATTATTTTAACATTTCAACTTTTACATAAAATTATTAAAATAATCTAAGTAAATATTGTAGTCATATTCATTGTGGAGTATCAAGTTAATAGTTTTTATAGATGTTTGGTTACTTGAATACTCTTTAATAGCTTCTAAGACAATAGATACTGCTTCTTTTATAGGAAATCCATAGGCTCCAGTTGATATTGATGGAAATGAAATAGTATTTAAATTATATTCACCTGCTAATTTTAACGAATTATAGTAGGCATTAAAAAGTAATTTATCTTGTAGGTCTTTATTTTCCTTTTTGTATATTGGACCCACAGCATGTATTACATACTTACTTGGCAAATTTCCCCCTGTAGTTATCCTTGCTTCCCCTGTTGGACACCCTGAGTGGACTATGCACTGCTTTAGTATAGATTTACCTCCAGCTTTGTGTATTGCCCCATCGACTCCCCCACCACCAAGGAGGGTAGAATTAGCAGCATTCACTATTGCATCTGTTTCTTCTTTTGTTATATCGCCAAGTTTTATGTTTATGTTTACATTATTTATCTTCATATATTTCTCCAATCTAATATAAAAATTTATAACACCATTCTCTCCTAGTATAGCATAAAGTTTTAATATTTTTAATACAATTAGTAAATTGTCCTAATAAATAAAACACTGTAAAATACAGTGTTTTATTTATTGGTGTACCCGAAGGGATTCGAACCCCTGACCCCTTGGTTCGTAGCCAAGTACTCTATCCAGCTGAGCTACGGGTACATATATATTTTTTTATCTTACTAAAATGAAAAACAAAGTTAAAATTTTTTATTTCTTATAAAAACAATGAAGAAATTTCTCTCTTCATTGTAATGGAGCGGAAGACGAGATTCGAACTCGCGACCCTCGCCTTGGCAAGGCGATGCTCTACCACTGAGCCACTTCCGCATGCCTGATATAATTTTAATGGTGGAGGAGACTGGATTCGAACCAGTGAAAGCTCAGCTAACGGATTTACAG
>CAZSLV010000157.1:0-3217 GCA_964607545.1 uncultured Gudongella sp.
AAAGCAAGTTGGTTAAATTGACAAATACGCTTCTATAAATTAGAATTAAAAGATAGAACCCTCATACTGAGGGTATTTTTTCTAGAGAGAAGGGACGATGGAGATAAATGAAAAAAATAGGACTTCATGAGATAAGAAAAGAATACTTAGAATTTTTTAAAGAAAAAGACCACCTAGTTGTACCAAGTTTTTCCCTTGTACCAAAAAACGATAAATCACTTCTTTTAATAGGGGCAGGTATGGCACCTTTAAAGCCTTATTTCACAGGAGATGCAACCCCACCCCACAATAAGATGGCAACTTGTCAAAAGTGTATTAGAACTGGAGATATTGACAATGTTGGCAGGACTGCAAGGCATGCTACTTTTTTTGAAATGCTTGGAAACTTTTCCTTTGGCGACTACTTTAAAAAAGAAGCCATAGCTTGGGCATGGGAATTTTTAACAGTCAACATGGAATTAAAGGGAGAAGACCTTTGGGCAAGTGTATTTTTAGATGATGATGAAGCTTATGAAATATGGAATAAGGACATAGGAATTCCAAAGGAAAGAATTGTTAGACTGGGTAAGGCTGATAACTTTTGGGAGTTAGAAGTTGGACCATCAGGTCCTTGTTCAGAAATATATATAGATAGGGGCCCCTCTTATGGTTGTGGAGGAGAAGATTGTAAGCCTGGATGTGATTGTGACAGGTTTTTGGAAATTTGGAACCTAGTATTTACACAATTTGACAAGGACGAAGAAGGAGTTTACCACCCCCTATCCCATCCAAATATAGATACTGGTATGGGCCTAGAAAGGATAGCTGCCATTAAAGAAGATGTAGAAACCATATTTGATATTGGGGCTATTAAGGCTATCTTAGATAGGATTTTAGATATAAGTAACTATAAGTATGGGACTGATGAGGCAAAGGATGTATCAGTAAGGGTAATAACAGATCACTCAAGAGCCATTACATTTTTAGTTAGTGATGGGGTAATTCCTGGAAACGAAGGCAGGGGTTATGTTTTACGAAGGCTTTTAAGAAGGGCTGCAAGGCATGGAAAGCTCTTAGGCATTGAAGGGACCTTTTTAAGTAAGGTTGCTGAAGAAGTTATAAACTCATGGTCAGTTGAATACCATGAATTAAAAGAAAATGAAATGCAAATAAAGAAAATTATAAAGACAGAAGAAGATAAGTTCCAAGAAACCATAAACCAAGGTTTAAATATCCTTGAAGATTATATAAGAGATATGAAAAATAGTGAAGAAAAAGTCTTTAGTGGGGAAAGGGCCTTTAAACTATACGATACATTTGGTTTCCCCTTAGAATTAACTGAAGAAATTCTTTTAGAAAAGGGTATAGAATTAGATAAAGAAGGCTTTAACATCCATATGGAAGAACAAAAGTCTAGGGCCAGGTCTGCCAGAGGAGAAACAGATGGGGGCTGGGGTGGCCATGAAGATGCAGAGAGCATGAAGGACTTTAAATCCAGCTTTTTAGGCTATAAACTAACTAGGTTAAAGTCTCTAGCTACAGGCTTATTTAAAGAAGGAGAGAGGGTAAGCCATTTAAGCCAGGGAGAAATTGGCTATATAATCCTTGAAGAAACTCCATTTTATGGGGAACAAGGGGGACAAGTTGGAGATTCTGGTGACCTTGTATTTGATGGAGGAAGGGCTAGGGTACTAGATACAAAACTATCAAAATGGGGGACAACAATCCACTTTGTAGAAATAGAAGAAGGACAAATTAAGGAAGGGGACAAGGTAGAGGCCATAGTTTATGATGCCCTAAGGGATTCAACTAAGAGAAACCATTCTGCCACCCACCTTTTACACAAGGCCTTAAAGGAAGTATTGGGTAACCATATAAATCAAGCAGGGTCCTTGGTAGGTCCAAGTAGACTTCGTTTTGACTTTACCCACTTTGAAGGGATAAATAAGGAAGACTTAAATAAGATTGAGTACCTAGTAAATAAACAAGTCTTATCCTCCCTAAAGGTTGATACTATAGAAGAGACCCTAAAAGAAGCCCAAGAACAAGGGGTTATAGGCCTTTTTGAAGAAAAGTATGGGGAAAGAGTAAGGGTTGTAAAGATGGGGGATTATTCCATGGAACTATGTGGAGGTACCCATGTTTCTAATACAGGAGAGATTGGCTTATTTAAGATTGTATCAGAAGCTGGTATTGCTTCAGGAGTTAGAAGGATTGAAGCTATAACTGGTCTTAATGTAATTAACCATATAAGAGACTTAGAAGATAGCATTGACCATGTGGCAGATGCCCTAAAGACAAATAAGACTAATTTAATAGATAGGTCAAAGCAAATAGTAGAAGAAGCAAAAGAAAAGGATAGGGAAATTTCTAGGTTAAAGGATAAATTATCAGCTAACATAGCCGATGAAATCTTAAGTGATGCAAAAGATATAAATGGAGTTAAGCTTATAACCTATGTATCAAGCGACCTAGATATGGATAACTTAAGGACTCTTGGAGATGAACTTAAGGCAAGGTTTGAAAGTGCCCTAGTAGTACTTGCATCAAGTAAGGGTGAAAAGATATCCTTTGTTTCAATGGCAACCAAGCCTGCAACAAGTAAGGGAGTCCATGCAGGTAACATTATCAAGGAAGTTTCAAAAGCCACAGGAGGGTCTGGGGGAGGGAAACCAGAGATGGCCCAAGCAGGAGGAAAGGATAAGTCCAAGTTAACTTATGCCATGGGCTTAGTTGAAGAATTATTAAGAGGTCAGATAAAATAAAGAATTAATTACAAACCCACAAGTTTATGTTATAATGATAAAAAGGGGTGATAGAATGAGTGATAAAATGAATGAGACAATGAAGTTTGAAGCTACAAACGAACCGCCAATAGAGCCTCGAGAAATTCTATTATCTGTATTTGACTCATTGGAAGAAAAGGGTTATAATCCTATAAACCAGATTATAGGATATATTTTATCAGGAGACCCTACGTATATAACAAGCCACAACAATGCAAGGTCGTTAATTAGAAAAATCGAGCGAGACGAGTTGTTAGAAGAAATCCTTCGAGCATACTTAAAAAGCAAAAAAGATTAATTATAATGGATGGGTGGCTAATTGGCTATCCATCTTATTTATGTAAAGAATATGCTTTGTCATCAAGAGGAATAGCAAAGGATCTGTGTATCATCTTGAATGTATAAAGATTCCTCGTTACACTCGGAATGACAAGCTTATGCCAAACCCACGG
>CAZSLV010000158.1:0-3176 GCA_964607545.1 uncultured Gudongella sp.
TTTCGTTAAATATTGACATCTTGCCACATCCTTTCATTTGTTATTTTATTTGAAAATTTGTTTTCTTATTAATAAGTTCTAGCAGACATCTTGTTATAGCCCATTTCATTAGTTGCTCCAGTTATTGCTTGGATTTCAACTGTAATAGACCCATCTGCCTGTAAAGATCCATCAAATCCACCTGCAATTATATCAGTATAATCTAGGGTGCCTATGATCTTATCCATTGGAGGAAGTGTTATAACTTCATTTGCATTTCCGCCTGTTACTACTGCATCAGCAGCCTTGTCTGCATCAGCTAGAGATTGACTTGCTCCATCTCTTCCTGCATACTCATCTGTGATAATAACAGTTTTTATGTCTTTTGCTTCTATCTTCTTACAGTTCATAATTAGGTCAGTATCTGGGTTACCAAATCCTTCTTGGGAAATGATTACACCATCAAGTCCTAGATATTCAGCTAATTTAGCTGTCCAGTTTGATGATCTTTCCTTATCTGCAAGATAAACATTTTCATTTGTTATAATATTCCCAACATAGTTAATTTCTTTACCATGTACTGCTAACATATCATGAACAACTGGGTTATTTAAATGATGATAAGTTGTATTTTTATCACATGCTGATACACAGTTACCACTAACAATTGCTCCGTCCATTATCTCGGTTGGATAAAGAAGTGTTGGAACTATTTGTTTCGCGTCTACTCCATATACATATGTGTCATGAAGTAATCCTTGTGTTTGAAGCATATGAACATATCCTATCTTTGGAAGATCAGGATATTTCTTTATTCCTTCTAATAAAGTACCTACTTCAAATACCTCAACTTCATCTGGAGTTAATGTCTTTGCAGTTTCTGCAACATAAACTGCAGCTCTAAATCCTGCAAATCTTACTGCTCTTTCATGGTCATGCTGTTTGATCCCATCAACAGGGTCACATTTTACAACTAAGTTTATCGTCTTAGAAAATGGAGTAAGGTCTGCTCCAGGGCCTTTCATATCTACAATACCCTCTTGGAAGCCTACGATTTTACCAGTTGTCATAATTGCACAACCCTTTAATACATTGGTTTTTCCTGAGCCTACTACATCAACTTTAGATAATACTCCTGGGAAAACTCCCCCTGGTCCTTCTACTTTTACCCTTGGTTCAACAACATCTTTAACAGGCGTAATTCTTACACTTTCGCCTGGCTTAGCAATGTCAAGTTCAACAGATTGTATATGCTCATCTTCCATTAATAAATCTACTAATTCTTTCTTATTAACAGATAAAACACCATCTTTAAGACTTGTCACATCGCCAAATACTACATCTTTAATTAGAATTTTGCCTAATTCTAGACGCATTAACTTCACCTCCTCAGATTATTGGTATAGCTTATTTTTCTACTGCTAATTTCTAGCAATGTCTTTCAATTAATTCTCCTACTGATTTAGAAGTTGCCTCATCGCCAACTACTGAATCAACTCTTTCACCATTCTTATATATAGTTATTACAGGTAGGCCTAAAACTTTTTGTCCTATAGCAACCCTTCTTGCCTTAGTGATGTCTAAAGATGCAAACTTCATTTTATCAGAGTATTTTTCTTCCAACTCATGAATCCTTGGCATAAGTGCCTTGCAAGGCTCACATGAAGGACTCCAGAAATCTACTAGTACAGTTCCTTCTGCATTTAATACTTCTTCTTCAAAATTATCTTTTGTCAATTCTATCATTTTTTCACCCCCTTAGTTAAAATTATCTTCAATATATTTTTCAGCTTGAATAGCAGCGATTGCACCATCAGCAGTAGCTGTAACAACTTGTCTTAAGGATTTAACCCTAACATCTCCAGCTGCAAATACTCCTTCAACATTAGTTTTCATATCCTCATCTGTCTTAATGTATCCACCCTCAATGTCAATTATTCCATCGAATAATTTTGTTGCTGGTAGGTAGCCAATAAATGGGAATACTCCAAATGTACCATCATCTTCATCGGCAAATATTTCTCTTTCTTCACCTGTTTTAAGGTTTTTAATCTTAATTGACTCTAACAAGCCATCTCCCTTTAATTCAGTTATAGCTGAGTCCCAAATAAATTCAATCTTGTCATTCTTAAATGCTTTTTCTTGAATGGATTTAGCTGCTCTTAACTCATCTCTTCTGTGGATTATAGTAACCTTCTTAGCGAATTTCGTTAAGTACATGGCCTCTTCAACAGCTGTATCTCCACCGCCCATTACAAATACTTCAAGGTCTTCAAAGAAAGCTCCATCACAAGTTGCACAATAGGATACTCCCCTACCAACAAGTTCTTTTTCTCCAGGGCAACCAATTGGTCTTGGTACTGCTCCTGTTGCTATTACAACTGACTTTGCCTTGTATTCTTCTTTTTGTCCCTTGACAAGTTTAACCTTGTCAGAAAAGTCAACTGATTCAATTGTATCGGACACCATTTTAGCTCCAAAGCTTTCTGCTTGATCAACCATTCTTTGAACTAATGATGGCCCAGTTGCATTTTCAATAGACCCAGGGTAGTTTGCTACTTCATCTGTAGTTGCAATTTGTCCACCAGCAGAATCTTTTTCAATTATTAAGGTGTTTATCCTAGCTCTAGCTGCATATAAGCCTGCTGAAAGTCCAGCTGGCCCTGAACCAATAATAACTAAATCATAAATCATCCGTTCTCCTCCTTATTTATTATATTCTAAAAGACATCATACTAATATTACCCTAAAAAAACCTATTAATTCTCTTAAAGCCTCTAGATTTGTTAAATAATATTAATTACTTATAGATAAATATGAATATGATGTAAGTCTATTATACTATGTTTTTTTACCTTGTCCATAAAGGTCCTCATATAAAAATAAACAGAATAAATAGACCATGCCTATTCACTCTGTTTTTTGACCTGAGAGATTCTCCCAATTGATGGGGTTGCTCCTTCGGTGTATAAGACGCTTTCCAGAGTTCTGTCCTTTAACGGTCCTCTTGCCTGAGAGTTTCTTAAAAGAGGGGCTAGCTCTTTTGATTACTCCTTCGGCGCCACATAAGTGGACTCTCCCGCTAGTATCATCCAGAATTATTTTAATTTTTATTTCGTTACATTTTTAACAACTTAACAAATTAATTATACTCTATCTATTAAATAATTTCAATACCTATATAAAAATATTATTTA
>CAZSLV010000159.1:0-3170 GCA_964607545.1 uncultured Gudongella sp.
GTTGAGACTACAGAAATCTTTAACTGTATGTTTTGCTATTGTCCGCTTTATTTTTTAGACGAATGTGGAGGAAATTACAAGCTTTCTTTTCATATAAAGGATTGTACAGATTGTACAATACCCCATATGGATAAGGGATATGAGTACATAAATAATAAAATAATTGAGGCGAATAAGGAAAAAAAATCAAACAAATAATTTTAAAACAAAGAGATATTCTTTTTAACTAACCTAATATATACTAGTTAAGAGAGTATTTTTTTATATACTAATCACAAGGGAAGGAATATGCTATAATTAAATAGATAATTCTAACAAAAGGGGTGTTATAATGTCTAAAAAGATAGAAACTAAAATAGAAAATGTAACATTTAGACTTGCTGAACCAAAAGATGTGGGTCTTGTACTTGATTTTATAAAAGAATTAGCTGATTATGAAAAACTTCTCCATGAAGTTGTTGCAAGTGAAGAAATATTAATGGAGACTATTTTTGAAAATAAGGCTGCTGAAGTAGTTATAGCAGAATACGGTAAGGAACCTGTAGGCTTTGCTCTTTTTTTCCATAACTTTTCAACCTTTTTAGGTAGACCAGGTTTATATTTAGAAGACCTTTACGTAAGACCTGAAATGAGGGGAAGGGGGATAGGGAAACTCTTACTTGCTTATTTAGCTAAATTAGCTATTGATAGAAAGTGTGGAAGGCTCGAGTGGTGGTGTATTGATTGGAACACACCATCTATAGAATTTTACAAGAGTTTAGGTGCTCTTCCTATGGATGAATGGACAGTATATAGGGTGACTGATAAGGCCCTTGTTGACTTGGCAGAAGAATTTTGATGGAGGTTTAAATTTGAAGATATACTTAACTAGACACGGAGAAACGAAGTGGAATGTGGAAAAGAGGCTGCAAGGTTGGGGAGATTCACCCCTTACTAAAAATGGGATAGAAAAAGCTCATTTATTTAAGGACCTTGTTAAAGATGTTGATTTTGATGCAATTTACACTAGCGACCAAAAAAGAGCTATAGAAACAGCTAAGATAATTAGGGATAGAAAGGCAATTCTAATAATACAAGATAAGAGGTTAAGAGAATTGGGTTTTGGAGGCTGGGAGGGCCTTACCTTAGATGAAATTAAGGAAAATGATAAAGAGCTCTTTGAAACCTACCTAAATGACCCGCTTTTATATAAGCCAAAGTCGGGAGAGACTATATCAGACCTTTTTAAAAGGCTACATTTAATCCTTGATGAGATAGAAAAAAACCAAGGTGAAAATATTTTAATTGTCTCCCATGGGGTTACTATTAGGGCTATAATTGCCATATTAAAAGATTATGAAATAGAAGAGTATAAAAAAACCCCAGTTTATCAGGGGGCATCTTTAAGTATCTTTGAAAAAAAAGACGGGGCTTGGGTTTCCCTACTTGAAGGAGATACATCTCACTTTAAGGATTAAAGTTTAAATATTTGTTAAGGAGGCTTATTGAATGAAGGTAGAATGGAATGTTAAATATCTTACAGTAGCTGTGTATTCATTTATAGTGATTGCTTTAAGCATTGTTTTTTATCTAATCACATCACAGCTTACCATGTTTAGGGCACAAGTATATATTTTTTATCAAACCATGCTACCCATAATAATTGGTGCCTCCATGGCTTACTTGTTTAATTTTATCCTAGAAAAGATAGAAGATAAGATAATAGATCCCCTTACAAAGGGAAAGTTAAAGTTAAAGGCAAAACGGGGTATTGGGATGCTACTTACCTATGCAATAGTTTTTTCACTTTTATATATCTTTACCTTAATCCTATTTCCCCAACTTGTTTTATCTGTAGTAAAGTTTGTAAATGAAGTAACAGATAACTTTGAAGAAATTTCCTTAATGGTGAATAACTTAATATCAAGAATAAACTTAAGACCTGACTTTATGGATTATGTAATCCAGTGGTGGGATGATTTACTTACCCAAGCATTTGAATTTTTAAAAGGCCTGGTTCCTATCTTAGGCAATATTGCTAGAATAATCTTTTCAAGCATATGGAATATAGTTTTAGGAATAGTAGTTTCAGCCTACTTATTATTTGAAAAAGAAAGATTTAAGGCCCTATCTAAAAAGATAACCTATGCTGTTTTTTCAAAGAAAAGGGCTGATAGGACAACTGAATTAGCTAAGAGGGCTGATACAATATTTGGAAGGTTTTTAAGTGGTAAAATTTTAGATTCATTAATTATTGGAGTTTTAACCTATGTGGTTTTATTGATATTTAAAATCCCCTTCCCAATATTAGTTTCATTTATTATAGGTCTTACTAATATAATCCCTTTCTTTGGGCCTTTTATAGGGATGGTTCCATCATTTTTTATAATACTAATAATTTCTCCACTTAAGGCCTTGTGGTTTTTATTAATAATATTTGTTATACAACAAATTGATGGAAATATAATAGGACCTAAGATCTTAGGAGATTCCTTAGGTATATCAGCATTTTGGATCTTATTTTCCCTTTTGATTGCTGGAAAATTGCTTGGTTTGATTGGCCTTATAATAGGAGTTCCCTTATTTGTATTTATATACTCTATTATAAAAGACAATGTTGAAGATAAGTTAGAAAAACGAGGGCTACCAGTAGAAACTAATAAATACCTATAAATTAACCATAGAAGAAGTGCTTTATTGTAAGAAGTGGATGGTAAAAAATCATTCGTGGACCAGAAAACTTCATAACTTTTTTTATCAGATTCCTATGTTTATCATCATAGCAGTGAATTTTACAAGAAGAACAAAAAGTTTTACTTTCTATAAGCGGACAAGAAGTAACCCTATTTATACAGTAGTTTTTTAGGTCATTAATTTCTAAAAGGCTATAATCACCCTGATGATTTTTATAAAAAATATCTATCATCTTACTTATAACTGAGATTTCATGCTTTGTTTTTTCTTCCTTAGTAAGTTTTTTCATAGCTTCCACCTTTTTTAATTATTACGAGTGTAGTATAACATAAAATAAGGAAAATAACACCTAGAGGGGTGTTATTTTTTTTGGAAAATAATTAACACTCAATTCAGACTATAGAGAATATATAAAATAATTAATAAATAAATTATATAAACTTACATTAGCTTGTGGTATAATTTAAAAAAATCGTTTATTTTTTAACAAAGGAGTG
>CAZSLV010000160.1:0-3126 GCA_964607545.1 uncultured Gudongella sp.
TGTTGAATTCCTTTTGTAACTGAATCACTTCTCATAAAATCCCTCCTAATTTTCTGCTTTTGTTTTTCTTAAAAACTTTTCTATCTTACCCACTTATATAATTAAAAATGGAAAGAAAAGAGGTAAGTAAACATAGGCTATAAATATTATTATTAAACCTATTAAGTAGGGTATCACTGACTTTGCAATTTTTTCTATAGGAAGTCCTGTAATACTAGACCCTACAAATAGGTTAATGGCAACTGGTGGTGTTATCATACCTATTGATATACCTATTACAAATATTACTCCAAAATGAACCAAGTCTATTCCTAATGTTTTAATAAGGGGTAAAAAGACTGGAGTAAGTAGTATTACTGCAGAAGATGTCTCCATAAAGATTCCAGCTACTAAAATCACACCTGATATTAAAAACATAAGTACATATTTATTTGAAGATAAAGCTAGCATACTTGTAGCTATTTGTTCTGGTATCTTCCAGTTTGCTAAAACCCATCCAAATATACCGCTACATGCAATTATAATCATTATTACTGCGGATGTCTTTGCACTTCCTAGTAGGATTTCTGTAAATTCTTTAAAGGTTAAGTCCTTGTATATGATGGTTGAAACTATTATAGAATAAACTACGGCAACAGCTGCAGCCTCTGAAGGAGTAAAGTAACCTGAAAAAATCCCTCCTAGGATGATTAAGGGCATCAATAATCCCCAAATTGATTGTTTAAATGTCACCCACACATTTTTAAGTACAAATTTTGTACCCTTTGGATAATTATATTTAAAAGCTTGGAATAAAGCAATTCCTATTAACATGATCCCCATAAAGAATCCTGGTAAAAAACCATTAGTAAATAATTTTGTAACACTTTGACTTGCTATTACTGCGTATAAAACCATTGGTACAGATGGGGGGATAACAACCCCTATACATCCAGCCGATGCTATAAGGGCAATTGAAGCACTTTCATCATAGCCTCTTTTTCTAAGTTCTGGTACCATGGTCGCCCCAACTGCTGCTGTGGTAGCGGCACCCGAACCTGAAATGGCTGCAAAAAACATTCCTGCAACAACAGAAACTATGGATAAGCCTCCCCTTATCATACCAACTATAGATTCTGCAAAAGTAACTAGTTTTTTTGAAATCTGGCCCCTAGCTAGGAGGTCTCCTGCTAAAATGAAAAATGGAACTGCAACAAGGGCAAAACTGTCAGTCGATGCAAACATCCTTTGAACTATAATAAGAAGATCCACATCACCTTTTATTAGGACAGATATCCCAGCAATTGCAACTGAAAAAGCTATGGGAACTCCAATTACTAGGCATACTAGAAAGACTATAAATAATAAACCACCCACTATTTAACACCCTCCTTTTTAGTCAGTATTTTAATAATACTGTCAATTGAGTGTAGAATCATGATTGCAAATCCTAGTGGTATTGACATATATATGTACTTCATAGGTATACGAAGAGCAGCTGAAAGCTGACTCCCCTGTAAACCCATATACTTTAATCCATAGAATGTAGCTAAAGTGAAAAATATTCCACTTAATAATATTACCAATATAGAAACATATTTTTTAAATCCAGGAGGCAATAAATCTTGCAAAGCAAGTACAGATATGTGTCCCTTCTTTTTGTATACACTCGATGCACCTAAAAATGTTAAATATACTAATAAATACCTAGTAAGTTCTTCGCTCCATGAAAGAGCTGAAAAAAATACACGAGATATTATTTGTAATGAAGTGGTAGCCACCATAATCGCAAGTATGACAATTATTAGCTTGCTACACACCTTGTCTAAAAAATCACTTATCTTATGAATTGTATTTGCTATAAGCATCTTAACTTGCCTCCCCATGTATAAATAAAATTATTTTAATTCTTCATTTATCCTATCAATGTAATCTGCATACTGTGGGTAGTCACCATAAACGCTTTGTACAGCGTCTTTAAAACTTCCTAAGTCTGGATCCACAATGATTTCCATTCCATTTTCAATTAGTTCTGCCATTTGACTTGCTTCATTATCAGCAACCCATTGTCTCTCATATTCTGCAGCTGCTTGAGCAGATTCTTTAAATACTTTCTGTACATCTTCTGGTAATTCATTGTATTTATTTAAACTCATCGTTATTATAGCGGATGCATAAGCATGTCTAGTCATTGTTACATATTTTTGTGATTCCCATAATTTAAATGAATATATTACATTTATTGGGTTTTCTTGTCCATTTATAGTACCTTGTTGAAGGGCTGTTAAAGCTTCTGACCATGCCATAGGAACAGCATTTACATTTAATGAGTTAAAAGTCTTTGTATATACCTCATTCTCCATTACACGTATTTTTAAATCTGCGGCATCGGCTGCAGCTTTTACTTCTTTCTTACTATTAGTTAAGTTTCTAAATCCTCTTTCAGCATAAGCTAGTCCTTTTAAATTTGCATTTTCAAGTTTATCTAGGAGTTCTTGTCCAACTTCTCCATCTAAAACTTTATATACATCTTCATTGCTAGAGAACAAAAATGGCATATCTAAAACTCCCATTTCTGGGACGAAGTTTGAGAAGGGTCCACTTGTAATAATACCCATATCTAAGGTCCCAATTTGCATACTTTCAAGCATTGTTCTCTCATCGCCTAGGGATCCATTTGGATATATTTCTACAGTATATGCTCCATTGGTTCCTTCTTTTACAAGTTCTGCAAACTTTTCAGCTGCAATTTGAAAACTATCTTCTTCATTTACTGTGGTCCCTAGTTTTATTACTACTGTCTCAGCTGAAACCTCTCCACCCACAACTTCTGCAGGCTCTTTAGGAGCTGGTTCGCTTGAACATGCAGCTAAACTAATTGCCATGACTAATGCTAAAATTACCATAATACCCTTACTTCTTTTCATTTTCGTCTTCCTCCTAATGTTTTTTATTTATCTTGTTTCTAAGCATATTCAAAGCAAAAAAGATATCTTTGCTTTAGATATACATTTATACATTGTATTGTTTATGGTAGCTTTTGTCAATTAGTTTAATAAATTCTTACTGGTTAAAGTTGTATTATGGCGAAAAAAAATAGGCCTTCTATTAAGGCCTATTTAGGTTATTTAAAAGTTATTTTCCTAT
>CAZSLV010000161.1:0-3029 GCA_964607545.1 uncultured Gudongella sp.
ACCCATCACAAAATAATACCCGAGGAATTTACACACTAAATTGGACTTGACTTAAGAGGGCGTAGGTAATATAATCCCTTATACTTAAATTCATTATCTTAGCTGTTATATACATTATAATCATAGCTGAAACTATGGATATAGGGATAACATAATTAAGGGACCAACCCCTCCAGCCTGTATAATAATCCCAAAATATGGCTAAGAAAGATATTATAATTACCTGCCACAAAATTTTTTTAGGAATATGATATCTCTTTTGGACAATAATTATCAAACCTATCCATATGCTTACAAGGGCAAGTAAAAAAAGTACTGGCCAATTAATCCTGCTTGGGAATATTAAATTAATTCCAAAACTTACAACTAAGGCCACAATAGATATAAATATCATTATCTTTATTGCCAAGTTGCTTTTATAAAAAGATTCAACTTGGGGGAATATATCTTCCCCTTCTTCCTTCTCTTCTATTGGTCTCTTCTCTAAAAGATTTTCACAAAGAGGGCACTTATCATTCTTTCCCCTTATATATACTTTGCAATGTCTACAATATTTCACGCTACCACCTCTTTACATATTCGAAGTTATCTCTACCCTAATACCCTTATTTGATAAAAATTGAAAAAACTCTCTTTGTATATCAGTTTCTATATAAGGAGATGTAAAAGTAATAAGAAGTTTGTCCTTGTAGGAACAAAATGTTATTTTTGGGCTCCTAGCACTAACGCATATGCTAAATTGCTTAATATAGGTCTCAAAGTCCTTTGGTGTTTGAATCTTACCTATATTTGAAATTGAAGAACTTACTTTCTTATCGTTAATTTTATCTGCAATCTTCATAAATAAGTCTTTTATGGCAAGGGGGATAATTCTTGCTATAGGGTTATACTCAAACTTCATATACCTAGCTAATTTTAAGTTTATCTTATCTTGTGTTAAGGAATTTTTAAATTCCTGATCTACATACTCTAATATATCTTTAAAGTTTGAACTTTTATTTTTGAAATCATAACTTATATTCATGGTAGTAAAAAAGTTTCTAGCTGTTTGTGAATTATAGTAGGACCTTAGGTCAACAGGTATTGATATTACTATTGGTTTCTTTTTTTTATTTATAGGCATATCAATAAAAATTGAATAAAAAAGTAAGGATGTTAAAAAAACAGTTATGCTTTTATTATATTCTCTAGATAATTTTATCAATTCATTAACAGATAAGCTTCCTTCTAATACTTTCATCTTATTTTCTTCAAGCCTTTTACCCCTTATCCTATATGCAAAAGGGTGTTTTTCTTTTTTTATTCTATTCTTGTTAATCTCTGGGGTGTAGTTCTTCCAGAAGCTATCAACCTCTTTTTGGCTAATAGAAGCCCCATAGTCTAGTTCATCTAGCTTTTCGCCGAATTCATCCCCATAGTTAATTTTCATATAGTGGTATACAAGGGTTTCTAAAAACCAAACGGCCCCTGTCCCATCTGATAAGGCATGGAATATTTCAAAATTAATCCTTTTCATATAATAGGAAACCTTAAAGAGGAGGTTCTTTTTACCCTCTATATAAATAGGTGAACAAGGATTTTCATCTTCTATTTCTACTAGGGGTTTTATATTAGACTTTTCAAAGTAATACCAAAAAAACCCTCGTCTAAGTATAGACTTATACATTGGAAAACTTTCTAATGTCAAGTCTAGAGCTTCTTGAAGGTTTTTAGGGTTTACATCCTCGTATAATTCTGCAGATATTCTATAAACCTTTGTGTCCTTATTGCTAGAAGTTGCAGGAAAAATTTTCGAAGCATTTTCTAATTTTTCCCATTCAACCCTATCTTTCTTATTCTTTTTAACTGTAGTTTTCATATGATCACCACTTAACTAATAGTTTTTTTCTATAAAAAGATTAATCCATTTATATGTCTTTTCTATTTGGTCTGTGTTTTGAATGGGGCTTGAAAAAAAGCCATGGATAGCATCTTCTATCCTTTTAATTTCTACATTATTTGAAAAGTCCTTTAACCTTTGTCCATAGGCTTCTCCCTCATCCCTTAGGGGGTCATAGTTAGCTGTAATTATTAGGGTATCTGGCTGCTTGCTTAAATCCTTAGCCAAGATAGGGGCCACATAAGGATTTAGTTTATCTTCCTCATTCCCTACATAAAGATCTAGGTAGTCCTGAATCCTTTTTGAAGTCATTAGGTAGTCTTTTCCATTTTCTACAACAGATTTATAAGGGGAGGATTCTGAATGGTCATAGTTGGTTGCTGGATAAATTAAAATTTGCTTTTTGGGGTAAAATTCATCCCTATCCCTTGCCATTAATGAAACAACGGCCGCTAAATTACCTCCTGCACTGTCTCCAATTAAAATAATATCTTCACTTTTACAATTTAAGAGTTCAGGATTTTTAAATATTTCTTTTGTTACATAGTAGCAATCTTCTAGGCCCCTTGGAAAGGGATGCTCAGGTGCTAGTCTATAGTCTATGGATATGACCAAACACTTTGTTTTATTTGCCATATTTCTACATACATTTGTATAAGTATCAATATCTCCTGTCACCCAACCTCCCCCGTGAAAAAAAATCAAAACCTTACTTGATTTGTTTTCTTCTGGTATGAAAAGTCTTACTGGTATTTCTCTACCTTCTACCATTAGTTTATGGTCTAAAGTCCTATATTCTTTTTTAAGGGGTAGATTAAAGAAAGAAATGACCCTTCTATATAGTTTATAGTTCTTTTTTAAATTCAAATGTGGTTTAGATAAGATCTTAACTATTCTTTTCTTTAGCGGCCTCATTAAGACCCTCACTTTCTTTCTTTTATGAATTTTGATTACTAATAAGGGTAACTTAAAAGTAAGTTTTACTTATAAAGATTCACTTTTAGGACTTTTTCTAGTCCAGATATATATACTTACTATACTTGCTATTAACCATATAAGCAATCTTACAAGAGTTTGATTGATAAAAAATATAGAAGAAATTCCTATACTAAACCATATTAACAATATAGCCCTGACCTTTACTTTTTTT
>CAZSLV010000162.1:0-3024 GCA_964607545.1 uncultured Gudongella sp.
TAAAGATATATAAGATATGGCCTAGTGTATAAACTATATACTGGGTTTTTATATAAATATCTACTAAACTGTAATTATTTTAATATTACTTGATAAAAAAATTTTTAAACCTTATCCACATTTGACAAGATAAAATTTCCTTAAAAAATGTATAATTACAATAAAGATTGACACTTAAGTAACATAAAATTTGAAAACGATTTCTTATTGTTTTCATAGGATAAGTTAAAACTCAAGGAATTAGAAAGTGAGGATGCCAATGTTTGATTTAATAGTAAAAAATGGCAAAATAGTTAACTCAGAAAGAATTTACCAAGCTAGCATTTGTATAAAGGATGGTAAAATTGCAGCTATAGTAGCAGGTGATGAGACCCTTCAAGCTAAGGAAACTATTGATGCAAAGGGAAACTTTGTTTTTCCAGGGGCAATTGATACCCATGCCCACCTTAACGATCCAGGCTACAACTGGAGAGAAGATTATGAGCACGGAACAAGTGCTGCAGCAGTAGGGGGAATAACAACCATAATAGATATGCCCCTTCAAAATGAACCAGCCCTTACAGATGGAAAGATATTTGATGAAAAGATAAAAAAGGTATCACCAAATGCCTATGTAGATTATTGCTTTTGGGGTGGTCTTGTAGATTATAATATGGATTCTTTAATAGAGTTAGATAAAAGAGGGGTAGTAGCTTTTAAATCCTTTATTGGCCCTGTTTCTCCAGATTATGTTTCCTTGACTATGGGACAAGTTAGAGAGGCTCTTGAAATATTAAAGAAAACTGATACAAGAGCTGGCTTTCATTGTGAAGATTATTCAATAATTAAGTGGGAAGAAAAAAGAGCTCAAACAAAAGCAAATCCAGATTGGAATGACTTTCTAAATTCAAGACCTCTTATAGCAGAGTTGATGGCTACAAAAAATATTATAGACCTAGCTAGGGAAATAGATGCTAAAGTTCACATTTGTCATGTTAGCCACCCAGCAGTTGCAGAAGAAATTAAAAAAGCAAAGCTAGAAGGTTTAGACATTACTTCTGAAACATGTAGTCATTATTTAACCTTTAATAGGGATGATGTGGTTAAAAATGGTAGTTTGTTCAAATGTGCACCTCCTTTAAGAGAAAAAGAAGCAGTAGAAAAAATGTGGGAATATGTCCTAGATGGGACCCTTGACTCTGTAAGTTCAGACCATTCACCATGTTCACTTGAAGAAAAAGATGAAGAAAAGCATGGAGTATTCGGTGCTTGGGGTGGAATGAGTGGAATTCAAAATATTATGCAAGTTGTATTTAGTGAGGGAGTTGTTAAAAGAGGATATGACCCTACTATACTTGCAAAAAGTCTTGGAGAAGGACCTGCAAAGGCCTTTGGCATCTATGGTAAAAAGGGTGGTATAGAAATTGGATTTGATGCAGACTTAGTAATATTAGACCCAAATATGGAGTGGGAGATTACACCTGAGTCATTGAAATACGTAAATAAAATTTCAGGCTTTGTTGGTTTAAAAGGCAAGGGACTTCCAGTTTGTACAATCTTAAGAGGACAAGTAGTGGCTAAAGATGGACAAGTAGTTGGAGAAAAGGGTTTTGGAGAGTTTGTTAGTAAATAAAAGGGAGGTTTACAAATGACTACAATAGAACATGATATCAATGAACTAGATTTAGAACATATGGAAGATGTAAAGGAAGAATTACTTCCAACTAAAAAGAGGATTATGGGTAACCTATCTTACTTTGCAGCATTTTTAGGCGGATGTGTATCCATAGGTACATTTTCAATGGGGGCAAGCTTAATAGGGGTATTAAACCTTACCCAAGCCATTGTAGCTATGGCAATTGGATGTACTGTTATTGGTATAGCCTTAGTTTTATCAGGGGCAGCAGGACATAAATACGGAATACCCTTTACAGTCCAAGCTAGAAGCTCATTTGGTTTTGCTGGCGTAAAAATACCTGGTTTTTTAAGGGGAATACCTGCTATAGTATGGTTTGGATTTCAAAGTTGGATAGGGGCAGGGGCGCTTAATATGACATTAAAGACCCTAACAGGTTTTGATAATTTACCAGTAATGTTTGTACTTTTTACAGCACTTCAAGTAATACTTGCAATTAATGGTTTTCATGGGATAAAATGGCTTGAAAATATAGCAGCAGTCTTTATCCTAGCTACGCTTGCTTATATGTTTTACACAGTTTATACAAAGTATGGAGTTGAAGTAGCAGCTACCATAACTAGTATTGAAGGTACATGGGGGCTTCCATTCTGGGGAGGTACTACGGCATTTCTTGGTATCTATGCAACTATGATATTAAATGGGTCTGATTACTCAAGGGAGTTAAGAAGAGAAACGGGTCCTGTTACAACAGGAAGTATTTATGTATTATCAATTCTACCAGCAACAATATTTATGGGTCTTATTGGTCTTATGGTATCAGGGGCAACTGGAAACAATGACCCTGTAGTAGTATTTTCAACTGCAATCGATAATCAATTCTTAACTATAATGACCTTAGTATTTGTAGCCTTTGCACAAGTTACGACAAATGTCCTTAACAATATAGTTCCACCTGTTTATGTTTTAATGAATACCTTTAAGATATCTTATAAAAAGTCTACAATATTAGTTGGAATTTTATCAATTTTATCTTTCCCATGGTTATTAGTAAGGGAAGAATCAGCAGCTGGACTTTCTTTATTCGTTCAAACTTACTCAGCCTTCTTAGGGCCAATATTTGCAGTTTTAGTAGTTGACTACTTCTTCTTAAGAAAGAAAAACCTGAAACTAAATGATTACTATGATAGTGAAGGTGCTTTTAAAGGAATTAACTGGGCAGGAGTTGTAGCAATTGGAATTGGGTCAGTTATTTCATTGTTCTTTGTAACAATTTCCTGGTATGTAAGTTTAGTACCAACAGGACTAGCTTACTATTTCCTAATGAAAAACTGGAAGAAGGCAGCATCCTTTAGAAAAGGGACAATATTTGAAGCTTAAAATTTTAAACCCCACCCTTATATAATATA
>CAZSLV010000163.1:0-3022 GCA_964607545.1 uncultured Gudongella sp.
ATTTATCCTGATAGTGCTTATCATATTTTATTTCCTCAGGCCTCACTGCCCTTCTTTGTTTTGCATCCGGCATAGGATTAAATGGTAAATGTGGTTCTGACTGATACCAGAAAGCCACTGAAGAATAAAAATCACAGAAGTCTTTTGCTCCTAACTAAGTATATTTATCCCATGTTTAAAGGTATTTTATCAAGATAAGTATAGGGGTTTATTAAGTTAATGTGAAAAGAACTAGAAAGAGGGTTTTTATGCTTATATGTATAGATGTTAGATTTCTTAGCTACAATCCAACCGGATAATTTTAATGGATTGTTGGCTAGGGATAAAGACTATATTGATTTAGGGGATAAGATTATTAAGCTTATAGTAAATCAAGACTTAGAAAGGAAATTATCGGAAGGAGCTCTTCAGACATCAGGTTTTTTAAATACTGCATTTGATTTTAAACAAGGGATTTACAATAGTTTAGAAAATTACTTATTTGAAAACGATTAGAGGTAATATTATGGAGAAAATATTATTTGTTGCGACAGTTGATGAGCATATTAGGCACTTTCATTATCCATTCTTAGAATGGTTTAAGAATCGGGGGTATGAGGTTCATGTTGCCAGTAAGGGTAAAGAGGACTTGGAATTTGTTGATAAAAAATATAATATTCCATTTGAAAAGTCACCATTTAGTTTATCAAATCTCAGAGCATATAATGATTTAAAGAGACTGATTAAGGAAAATGATTATAAGCTCGTTCATTGTCATACACCTGTAGGTGGAGTAATGGCAAGATTAGCATCAATACCTGAAAGAAAAAGAGGATTAAGAGTAGTTTATACTGCGCATGGATTTCACTTCTACAAGGGTGCTCCTAAAAAGAATTGGATATTGTATTATCCTGTTGAAAAATTTTTGAGTAGGTTTACGGATGTTTTAATTTTAATTAATGAGGAAGATTATAACTTGGCACTCAATAAAAGATTTAAAGCAGAGAAAATTGAACATGTAAGAGGTGTAGGAGTAAATTTTGACAAGTTTATCCCACAGACACCCTACTTAAAGCAAAGCATACGAAAAAAACATTCATATTCGGATGATGATTTTATTTTAGTTTATGTTGGAGAATTGAGATATAGAAAAAACCAAGAATTACTAATAAAGGTTATTGAAAAGACTAAAAAGGATATTCCCAATATAAAATTATTATTAGTTGGAGATGGGGACTTATACTCTTACTATTATGAACTTATTAAAAGCTTAGATTTGGACAAAAATATAGAATTATTGGGATACAGAAAAGATGTACCTGAATTAATGTTATTGTCTGATATTGCTGTCTCCTCAGCCCTACAAGAAGGCCTTCCAGTAAATGTAATGGAGGCCATGGCAACGGGTCTAGCCTTAATTGTATCAAACTGCAGGGGGAATAGGGATTTGGTTATTAATGGAGAAAATGGCTTTGTTTTTGAAATTGATGATATAGATAGAATCAAGTCTGCCTTAATTGAACTTTACAAGGACAAAGAACTTATGCTTAAATTCGGACAAGATAGCTTGAATAAGGTAAAACAATATAATATTAAAACAGTTTTAAGTAAGATGGAAGAGATATATTTAAGCTTATTATAAACAACTGATTGGAGGAGATGAGTATGAAAAAAGTTGCATTAATAACAGGTATAAGTGGCCAAGATGGATCTTTTATGGCGGAGCTATTGCTTGAAAAAGGATATGAAGTACATGGGATTATCCGAAGAAGCTCTTCTTTTAATCTACAGAGGCTTGATAATTTTATTGCTGGGCCTATACAATTACACTATGGAGATATGACAGACTCTTTAAGCATGACAATGCTTATTAGTAAAATCAGGCCTGATGAAATATACAATCTTGCAGCTATGTCTGAAGTAGGTGTTTCTTTTGAAATACCAGAATATGTAGCAAATGTAAATGCTATTGGTATACTTAGGATATTGGAAGCGGTAAGACTCTTGGGTTTAGAAAATAAGACTAAGATTTATCAAGCATCTACTTCAGAACTTTTTGGAAAAGTTGTACAAACACCACAGACAGAAAAAACTCCATTTTATCCTCGAAGTCCCTATGGAATTTCAAAACTGTATGCCTACTGGATTACTAAAAACTATAGGGAAGCATATAATATATTTGCAGTTAATGGAGTTGCTTTTAACCACGAATCTGAAAGGCGTGGAGAAAATTTTGTTACTAGAAAAATTTCTCTTGCTGTAGCTAGGATTAAGCATGGGCTTCAGGATAAACTCTATCTAGGAAATCTTGAGGCTAAAAGAGATTGGGGGTATTTATGCTAATAATACTTACCCAGCTGAGTTTATATATAATAATTTGATGATTCAAACAAATGTTATTCACAGTGCGTACAAATATAGAACTAAGAAGCTTTTGTTTTTGGGATCTGCATGCATCTATCCTAAGTTTTCTCCTCAGCCTATTAAAGAAGAATACTTATTGACTAAGAGTCTGGAACCTACAAATGAAGCTTATGCGATTGCAAAGATTGCAGGCCTTGAAATGTGTAAATTTTACCGCAGACAATACGGATGTGATTTTATTTCTGCTATGCCTAATAATATTTATGGAATCTATGATAATTTTGATTTAGAAAACTCCCATGTTATACCTGCATTGATAAGAAAACTACATGATGCCAAAGTAAACAAAAGTAAGGAAGCTCTTATATGGTGGACTGGCAAGCCTAAAAGAGAATTTCTCTATGTAGATGATTTAGCAGATGCCTGTATATATTTAATGGATAATTACAGCGAGGAAGTTCATATTAATATTGGAACAGGAGAAGATATAGAGATAAGAGAATTAGCTCTACTTATTAAAGAAATTGTGGGATTTAAGGGAGAAATAAAAAATGATTTATCTAAACCAGATGGGACTCCAAGGAAGTTACTAGATGTTCAAAAAATTAACCAGCTTGGCTGGAGCCATAAAGTTGATTTAAAGGAAGGACTCCTAAAGACCTACAGGTGGTATTTAGAA
>CAZSLV010000164.1:0-3004 GCA_964607545.1 uncultured Gudongella sp.
TTCTATTAAAATTTCGTAATCCGTTATACAGATTTTATAAAATAAACTTATATTTGATTATTACGTGATAAAGAGTCCACCTATACCAAAAATTGAGTCCATCAATGTCCGCTAATAGGTCCAGTGATATTTACTATGGGTCCATCTATAACTTAGAGTAAATAGAAGGGCCCTTAGTAGTGGTAGGGGGGTACCCCCCTACCACTACTAAGGGCGGCGCGGTGGCCTTCCCCTCTTATCCTTTTTATCTTAAAATATTTTGCCTTGAGTAATATTCTCTCATGTTCATTGAGCCTGTCTCTATCCAGATGGCATTGTGGACTATTCTATCCATTATTGCATCTGCGTGTACTCCTCCGCCTAGCCTATTATGCCAATCTTCTTTTCTGAATTGGGTACAAAATATGGTTGAAGCTTGGTCGTGTCTTCTTTCTATTAGTTCAAATATAAAGTGTTGTTCCTCTTTTGATATGTCTTCTAGTAGCCATTCATCTAGGATTAATAGGTTATATCCTGCATACTTTCTTAATATTTTTATCTTTCCTTTATCCATGAGTGTGGATTCATCATATTCCATTAATAAATCTGGTAGTCTAATATATCTTGTTCTTATCTGACTTTTACAGGCTTGTCTTCCAAGAGCACATGCTAGATATGTCTTTCCAGAGCCAGTGAAACCTTGAAAAATTATATTTGAGCTGGTTCCAATGTATTGATTGGTTGATAATTCTTGTATTATATTTCTATCTATTCTCCTGTTTGGGTAATATATATCATTTATTTCTGCCTTTGGGAGTCTAAATTTTGCCTGAGCTAGAAGTCTTTTTATTTTGCTGTTATATTTTTCTTGATATAGGTAATCTACTATTCTTTGAAATCTTTCATCAAAGTTTAAAATAGCTATGGTTTTATCCCTTTGTTGATTTTCTAAGACTGTTATTACTTCATTAAGATTTAATTCTCTTAGTTTTCTTCTTGTTTCATCATTAATCATCTAGACCACCTCCGTAGTATCCTGATCCACGAATATATCCACCACTTGGTTTTAATGGTTTATTTGAGGCGTTTTTATTTTCTAGGTAGATTTGGTCTTGGTTTGATGATAAGATTGATTTAAGATGTTTGTAACGAGGGGATCTTATTTTTGTTAAGGCATATTCACAAGCTGTTTCTAGTCGAGTTTCTGAATATTCCTTGCTTAATCTTAAAATGGACAGGGATGGGTTATATCCCTGTTCTTTTATCTTTACTCCATTAAATATCCTTTCTATTACTTCCATTGTCATAATTCCTATGGAATAAGCCCATTCTTTTATTGATTGGTCATCTTGCTCTTTGATTTTAAATTGTTCTGGCATGTCTTCTTCATGGGTAGAGTATTCATCAGTAATATAGTCAGGGTATTTTGCATGGCTTGCTACTCTTTCCCCAGATACATAGATCTCTAGGCTTCTATCTGTGATTTTTAGGTCTGCATATTTACCAATATATTGATAGGGACAGGAGTATCTATTCTTCTCATGTACTATGTGAAAGTCAGGATAGATTTTTCTTTTATAGACCCATTCTGCTATTTCATAGGGTAGATCTGGTAGCTCTCTTAGGTGCCTTTTTTCTTCAATAAATATTTCTTCTCTGCTTCCTTGTCTTTTTTGAAAGGGTTCTTTATTAAATTTTTCTAGTTCTTCTTTTATATCTGATTTCAGGTCTTCAAAGGAGTAGTATCTTTTATTTCTAAGTTTTGCTATTATAGCTGTGGCTATTTTACCTACTGTCCCCTCAACTGAGGCTTTTTGCTTTGCTTTTCTTACTCCTGTTGGCATTATTGCCGTAAGATAGTGGGATCCTAAAGCTTCATAGTTTTGGTTTAATATTATGTCTCCTTCTTTAGGGTGTTTAATTACTCCTGTTTTTAGGTTATCACACACAGTTCTTATGGTTACTCCTTCAAAGTAGTTGTACATATTAATATGACACCTAAGCCATGTATCTTGTTTCATATCTAGGGTGGCTTCTACATAGGAATATTGACTGTAGGGAAGGGTTGCAACGAATAGGTATACTGTAATGATTTCGCCTGTGGAAGGCTCTATAAGCTCCATTGTAGGGCCTGACCAATCAACCTCTGTTATTACACCAGGTTTATGGCTTAGATGATTTGTTAGCTTATTAAGGGATGTATAGTCACCATAGCCCCTGCAAAACTTTGTGTAGCCCATGGGTATATCATTAAGGCTATTAGATTTATCACAGTATTCCTGCCATAGAAGTTTAAGGGTTACTCCTACCTTTTTAAGTTCCTTGTGTACATTTTCATAATCAGGGTCTTTGTATAAGCTTTCCATCACAAATTTATCTGGATAAAAGATTTTATAGACTTCCTCCTCTGATTTATCCTTTACATCTTCGAATGAAATACCTAGCTTGTTAGAGATTTGAATAACATCACTAACGGAATCCTTAGCCATATGCCTAGTTTTAGCAATAGTATTTCTAGACATATTGGCTGCTTTTAACTCAAGAATCTGCTTTACTTTGATTTTATTGGCCATAATATTGGCCTCCTTTCTGTATTTTTAGTAGCTTTTCCTACTCCTTTATTGTACAGAAAGTTTTATGTAAGTGGTCCTATTTCGTGAATTAATGTTTTAATTTTATTAGTAGACCTATTATGAATATTGGGTGGACTTATAATGTGTATAGGTGGCCTCTATTGTGCGTAATAATCATATATTTACTTATTTTACATATCTAGAAATATAATCCACCATAATACTTGTATTTTAATAGACGTGTTCCCATGATCTATTTTACACTTATTATTTTATTCACCTTAGTCTTCCTTATTCCCAAATAATAAGTGGAATTCCTAGAACTCTAATCTCTCCACTTACAAACTGTGCATCACCTGTCAAATTATAATATACAGTATAGCCAATGCTATCATAGTGATGTTAGTATATAAGTATGGACACTAAATAAGGTTTTATATATACTAATAACC
>CAZSLV010000165.1:0-2957 GCA_964607545.1 uncultured Gudongella sp.
ATATATAGATAAGTATATATATATGATACCACTTTTCTTATTAAAATTCCATAAGTTAAATAAATTTTTATCATAGTATTTTTGGGGTATATGTATTAGGAGGTGATAAAAAATGGATTTAAAGAAAGCATTAATTGGAACTATTGGAGGAACTTTACTCGGAGTAGGTATTGGAGGGGTAAAGGGTCTAGAAAAAGGTTTAGGCGTAGGCATGGTGATAGGTTTAGGAACAGGTATGACCCTAGGTGTTTTATCTTCCATGGCTTTTGTCTTTGGAAAAAAGAAGATTAAAAGCAAATGTTCATAGGAAAGAGTAAAAAGGGAAAACTTAAGTTTTCCCTTTTTAACTTTCTAATATCCTCTTTTATATTGTTTTGGGTATTCAATTTCTAACTTGTTTTCATGGGCCATGTTTAACACAAAGTGTGGGTCTCTTAATAGAACCCTTCCAAGGGCTACTAAGTCTGCCCGCCCATTTGACAAGATTTCTTCTAATTGCTGATAATTTGTCAATAATCCCACAGCTACTGTAGGCACATTGCACTTTGATTTAATAACCTCACTATGGGATACTTGGTATCCAGGAAATATTGGAAATTTAACATCAATAAGGCCACCAGAACTTACATGAACTACATCAATTTCATCTTTTATCTCATTTATTATTTTAACCATTTCTTCCTTATCAATACCACCCCTTGCATAATCATCTGCAGAGACCCTTAAAAATATAGGTTTATCTACTGGCCAAACTTCCTTTATAGCAAAGATAACTTCCTTTAAAAACCTAGTTCTATTTTCAAGACTTCCCCCATATTGATCAGTTCTTTTATTTGATAAAGGGGATAAGAATTGGTGGATTAAATATCCATGGGCTCCGTGTATTTCGATTACATCAAAACCTGCCTTATTAGCTCTCTTAGCAGCTTCTTTAAATGCTAAAATAATTTCTCTTATTCCTTCTTCACTTAATTCTCTAGGTATTTTATATTCATCACTAGATCGAATTGGAGAGGGGGCCACAGTAAAAGGGTCACTAGAAGCACATTTTCTCCCTGCATGGGCAAGTTGGATACCTATCTTGGAACCACAACTTTTAACTTCATCTACAATAGATTTTAACCCTTCTATATGCTCATCACTCCAGATACCTAAATCATTACTTGAAATTCTTCCATTTGGGACTACTGCTGTAGCTTCTACAATTATCAATCCAACCCCACCTAGGGCACGAGCTGGATAATGAACCCTATGAAAATTTTTAACCTCTCCACCTTCATCTGATGAATACATACACATAGGAGCCATTACTATCCTATTTTTAAGTTCTAAATTTTTTATATTGTATTTTGATAAGACTTTCAAAATATCACCATCCTTAAAAGTTTATTTACCCTAAAATATAATTATTTATCAACTTGAAATAATTTACATATAAATGGGGATGCTAGGGTATATAGGATGTAATAAAAACACAAATGAGAAAAGGAAGTGAACCCTGTGGCTATAATTGAATTTTTAATAGAAAAGGCAAAGTTTCTTGTTCCCTTGATTATAATTTTACTAGTAGCAAGTAGAATTTTTTCTAAGACTAGGTGGCAGCTTTATCCAATATATATTATAGTACTTATTTATTTTATTTTAGTTTTGCTAAATTATTTTAATGTATTAAATATAAGTCCATTTATTGGCAAGTGGATACTAGGTCTTAGTATATTTTTAATTGTAATTTCAACACTTCTTTTTCTTGTATTTCCAAAAGCTAGCTTACCAAACCCCACAGGCAAGTATAGGGTTGGAACTAGGGTATTTGAATTAGAAGATAAGACAAGGGATGAAATTTATACCAAAGATAAAAATGATAAGCGAAGACTTAAGTATCAAGTATTTTATCCAGTAGATAATACAAAAGGTCTTGATAGGGCCAAGTGGATGGTTGATGGGCTAGAACTTACAAGAAAGCTTGCAAGCAGTATGCATATGTTGCCCTTTATGTTAGACCACACTGTGGATATAAAGGCAAATTCATATTGGGGGGCAAATTTGAGCAAGGACTTAGATAAGTACCCCCTAGTTCTTATATCCCATGGGTGGAAGGGGTTTAGAGAACTTCATACGGACTTTGCTGAAGAACTTGCTTCAAAGGGGTTTATAGCTGTGTCCATAGACCACACTTACGGGTCCCAGGCTGTTAAGTTTGAAGATGGGAGTGTAGCCTTTTTAAATGAAGATGCCCTTGCAAATATAGGAGACCCTTTTAATTATAATAGTGATTCAAATGTCCTAGTAAGAACCTATGGGGAAGATGTAGCCTCAGTCCTTAATGATTTGGAAGCTTTAAATAAAAACGATCCTAACTTTAAAGATAAACTAAACTTAGACTCCATCGGCCTTCTTGGTCACTCAACAGGTGGAGGAGGGGATGTGTATATTGGCTTAAAAGATAAGAGAGTAAAGGCCATATTGGGCTTAGATGCCTGGGTAAGCCCACTAACACAAAAGGAATTAAGTATAGGCTTAAATATGCCCTCCTTGTTTTTAAGAAGTGAAGAATGGAGCAAGGGTCCAAATAATACTGCCCTAGATATAATCATAAATAATTCAAGAAAAGCTAGTTTAATACAAGTTAATAAAACCAAACATGTGGACTTTACCATGGCCTATATGTATTCACCCCTCTTAAAGTATGTAGGTTTTAGCGGCATGGAGGGTGGAAGAGAAGGAGCCAGGCTACAAAGAGAAATTATCCTTAAGTTTTTTGAAAAACACCTAAGCAGTGATATAAGTATAAAGGATGATTATTTAAATAATATAATTAACCTAAATGATAATTTAAAGGCTATAAATCTTAATTTAGATAATTAATATTTGTTTGTTTTAATCTATGATAAGAACACACCTGTAGGGATGGACGACTTTGTCAATCCGCCTAATCAGGACACAGGTAAACAGAGTCG
>CAZSLV010000166.1:0-2939 GCA_964607545.1 uncultured Gudongella sp.
TAACAAATCAATATTTTGTTTACATTTAAAGCTACGGTCATGGGAAACCCTTTGAAAAAGGCTATGATATAGGCTACTCAATAGACGCAGGGACAGGTTCCTTGTCCCATTTAAAGATAAGTAATTTTATAATTGGTTTAAATTATCAAATTTGATTACAGCTTTCTACCAACTTAACTTATGAATAACAAAAGAAAATTATTAGTAGATTACTAAATTATGTTCTATAAATAAATTAGTATTTTATCTAAGAATTATGGATAGTTTTTTTGAGGAGGAATATAAAAAAATAAATGGAAATTAATTGCGAAGCTATGTTTATAAGAAAAAAAACTTCGCGAAGATTAGATTTAGGATTTAGTCTATAAATCTAAATATATTGCTAGGGTATCAGAAGTCAATCAAATAATAGTGATATTCAGAATTTTATAAATTTCCATATAGCAGCAGAAGAGCCACCTTGATAGATGGCTCTTCTGACTTTAAAAGTCTCTTTTTTCAATAATTAAAATTTCCCCATTTTCATCAAAGGTAACTCTTATATTTGTACCAATTAATTCTTCTAAGGAATCCGAACCTATTAGCTTCACATCTTCTGCTAAAGAAAACACATTCACTAATTCATCTGCAAGCTTTTTAAGGTCTGCTAGCCTTTTATTTATATCCTTTTCAAGGTCTTCTCCAATAGGTTTTTCAGCACTTATACCAGAATCAGCTTTTTCTACATCTTTAGTATCTTTTAAGGAAATCAATAAATCTTCAGAAATTTTTTTAATATCTATTATGATATTTGAAATATTATCTTCATCATCTAAGTCTAGTTCAATTACATTTACGAGTTCATCCGCTAACTTTTTAAGGTCTGCAATTCTTTTATTATCATCTACATCATCGGAATCATCATAAATATTTTTAATCATTTTCCAAATTGAATAGGTTTCATAGGTTTTGCCATCAGATAAAGACAGTTTTTTGCTTACAACTATAAGCTCAGATAAGCCATCTCCATCAGAATCTTCTGGTTCACCCATTAAGAAAATTCTCCTATCCCCATAACCATCTCCGTCAACATCACCATCTGTTGACATAATAACTGGCTTAAAGAATGCTCTTTTACCATCAAGTTCTTTAATTGGAGGTATAAAAAGAGAATTAAAGGTTAATTTAGCCATAACTTCCCTACTAATTGGACTATTATCTATGTGTTTAATATCATCTAGCATACCAAGTTCTACTGCCATTTTTAAATATGCACTAGGCCAATCATTTGTATCGATAATACTCTCATAGCCAAGAACCCTTAATAATACTGTAATTGCTTCTGGACCGGTTAAATTTCTTCTCGGGCCAAAACTACCATCTGGATAGCCCCTTACTAAACCTTTTTTACTTGCACTTAAAACTCTGTCAAGGGCCCAGTCTGATATATTGTTTTTATCAGAAAACACTATTTCATCAAGAACAGGTTGAGGAGATGGTAAATTGTCTGAGTCTAATGCCTGGTTTAGAGTAATGTCGATATCTGGTATGGGGTCTCCTGGTCTCATCTTTAGAGTACTAAGTTCTAAAAGGTCTGAAAGTCTGGTAACTATTATCGCAAACTCTTGTCTAGACAGGTAGGAATTGGGTCTAAACATACCTGTGTTTCCATCGCCCTTTAATGTACCTAGGGCTTTTAAATAAATTATATCTTCCCTGTAAGGACTATTACTAACATCTGGAAAGTTCATCCTATTAATTTCAGAAAATCCAATTTCTGTATAGCTAATAAGCATGATAAAAACAATTAATAAAGATAAAAATTTTTTATACATAAAATCACTCCTTTATGGATTGATAAAAAGAACTTAGCCTATCTAAGCTCATTTTTATGTACAAAAAATTTATATGTAATAAAAAGATTAACTTATTTATTCTATACCCATTGATTTTTCTTTTTATTCTTTGACATTAAATCTTAATATAAAAATTAGGTCCATTACCCTGGAACATTATGTGACAATTAATTACTTTTATTATACATTTCTCTAGACATGAAATCAGAATTGTAATATAATTCTGATAAGGGTTAATTTTATTGACCTTAAGAAGAACTTTACAGTTGCTATTTTAAAAGATAAGCTTATAATTACATCTGTTATTTTAATTATTTTAAGGAGTGCCTATGATTTTACTTATATTTATTTATGGACTTTTAATAGGTTCCTTTTTAAATGTACTAATATATAGAATACCTAGAGATGAAAGCATAGCTTTTCCAGGGTCACACTGCCCTGTATGCGACCATAAGCTATCCTGGTATGATAATATACCCCTTTTCTCATACCTTTCCTTAAAAGGCAAGTGTAGGTACTGTAACACACGGATAAGTTCCCAGTATCCTTTAATTGAATTATTAAATGCAATGATTTACATACTTTTATATATTAGATTTTCCTTTACACCCTTATTTGTATTTTACGCCCTTGTTTCATCAGTATTAATAGCAATAGCAATTATTGACTTAAAAGAACTTATTATACCAGATTCCTTGGTTATATCTATATTAGTTTTTACTCTTATTTATAAGGCTACAAATTACTTTTTTTATAATGTGTCTCCTTTAATTTTAGATAGTCTCTTAGGACTTTTATTAGCAGGGGGATTATTTTTAGCTATCGTGCTTTTAAGTGGTGGTGGCATGGGGGGAGGAGATGTTACCCTTATTGGAGCACTTGGTTTTGTCCTTGGAGTAAAGAATATTTTACTTGTGATATTTTTATCTTTTTTGTACGGGTCAATAATATCAATCTTTCTTTTAGCTACAAAACTTAAAACTAGAAAGGACCCTATTCCTTTTGGACCCTTTATAATACTAGGTTTTTTTACTATGATTTTTGTAGGTGATATGTTAATTAATTGGTATATAAATATATTTAACTAGAAATATTATCCATTTT
>CAZSLV010000167.1:0-2917 GCA_964607545.1 uncultured Gudongella sp.
CTGAAACTGTAGAAGCTGTATTAATTATGGCAGCTGATGCAATTTCTGCAGCAAGGCCAGGTGCAAGAAGAGAAACACTGGAATCATATATTAAGAGGCTCGAAAAGCTAGAAGAAATTGCAAATTCCTTTGTTGGAGTTGAAAAATCATTTGCAATTCAAGCGGGTCGAGAGATAAGAATTATGGTTAAACCAGAAGATATCAGTGAAGCTCAAATAATTCACACAGCAAGGGACATAGTCAAAAAGATTGAGTCTGAATTAGATTATCCTGGACAAATAAAAGTAAATGTTATTAGGGAAACAAGAGCTATAGATTATGCTAAATAATCAATAAAATATCAAAACCTGCCAATTTGGCAGGTTTTATTTTTTAAATATGATAAGAAGAAAGGAGATTATTATGCAAAAATTTGACTTACACACCCATACATTTTATTCTGATGGTTTATATTCTCCAAAAGAACTTATCGATAAGGCAAGAAAGAAGAATTTAGATGGTATAGCAATAACAGACCATGATACCATAGATGGTATAGAAGAAGCCTTGGCAAATATAGAAGAAACAAATTTTAAAATAATCCCAGGAATAGAATTTTCAAGTCTTTATTTTGAAAATGAAGTCCATGTACTTGGTTACTTTATTGATACAAATAATAAGGACCTCTTAAGGATGATAGAAAAGATTAAGTCATCCCGGTGGGATAGGGGGATTAAAATTTTAGATAAGTTAAGTGACCTAGGTATAATCTTACAAAAAGATGATATAATTAAAGAAGCTAGGGAAAGTGGCTTTATAGGACGGGCTACTATAGCAAGAAAACTTGTAGACTATGATTATGTTAAGTCTATAGATGAGGCCTTCGCTAAATACTTGGATATAGGTAAGCCTGCTTATGTTGAAAGATTTAAACTTTCTATAGAAGATACTATTGATTTAATACATAAGGCTAATGGGATATCAGTTCTAGCCCACCCTGGTTTAATCCTTGATCAAGGTGCCTTAGATGTTTGTCTTTCACATGGCATAATGGGCATAGAATGCTACCAAACTAAACATACCAAGGCCCAAACTTTAAAATATATTGAATTTAGCAAGGAACATAATTTAATAATAACAGGGGGATCTGATTATCATGGTGATGAGGATATCTTAGGATCTATTACTATAGATATTGATTCTATACCCTTGTTTAAGGAGAAACTTAAATGACTCAGGATAAAAGGCAAAGACAATTTCCTTCAACTATAAGCACTACTTCTCTAGTTAAGTTGTATATACTTCACCTTTTAAATGAGAAGAATTACTATGGAAATAAGCTAAAGGATGAAATAAGTAGAAGGGTGAAAAACAAATGGTCTCCTAGTCCCGGTATGATTTATCCCTTATTAAATCAACTAGAGTCGGAAGGTTATATTATAGGAACCTGGGAAGAACCCTTAAAAAGAACTAAGAGGGTATATAGGATAACTGATAAGGGTAAAGACCATTATCTTAATATCAAGAGAAATCATAAGAATTCCTTTGATGATTCCTTAACTATCATCAAAAGTATCTTAAAGGATATTTACAATATAAATATATAAGGAGGGTTATAATGAATTTAGAATTATCTAAGAAGGGCTTAGCAATAGAACCATCTGTTACACTTGCAATTTCAGCAAAGGCTACCGCTTTAAAAAATGCAGGGGAGGATATAATAAACTTTAGCGTTGGTGAACCAGACTTTAATACTCCCAAAAACATTCAAAATGCTGGAATTGAAGCCATTACTAGTGGTATAACTAAGTACACACCAGCATCTGGTACGCCTAATTTAAAGGCAGCCATATGCAAAAAGTTAGAGGAAGATAATGGATTAATCTACAAGCCTTCGGAAATTATAGTTTCAAATGGAGGTAAACACTCTCTTTATAATGCTCTTATGGCTATTTTGAATGAAGGGGATGAAGTAATGTTTAGCATCCCCTACTGGGTATCCTACCCAGAATTAGTTAATATTGCAGGTGGTAAACCAGTAATGATAAAGACATTAGAAGAAAATGGCTTTAAATTTTCATCTAGCGAACTAGAAGCTAACAGGACTAGTAAGACCAAGGCTATTATTATAAATAGCCCTTCTAACCCTACTGGAGCAGTTTATAGTAGGGAGGAATTAGAAGATATTGCCAACTGGGCAGTAAAGAATAATATTATTGTAATATCAGATGAACTTTATGAAAAATTGATTTATGATAACAAGGACCATGTAAGTATAGCTTCTTTAAACGAAGACATTAAAGACCTTACTATCCTTATAAATGGAGTATCTAAGGCTTATGCCATGACAGGGTGGAGGATAGGCTATACTGCAGGAAATGAAAAAATTATAAAAATAATGAGCAACATACAAAGTCATACTACATCAAACCCAAGTTCAATATCACAGCATGCAAGTATAGAAGCCCTAAGTGGTAACCAAGATAGCCTCTTAATTATGAAAAAAGAATTTGACAAGAGAAGAATCCAAATGGCTGACCTTATCAATTCAATTAAAGGGTTATCAGCTACACTACCAGAAGGTGCCTTTTACATTATGTTAAATTATTCGCAATTAAAGGGTAAAGAAGTAGAAGAGACCCTAATAAATTCTTCCCTAGATTTTTCAAATTTATTATTAGATAAGTGTAAGGTTGCTGTAGTACCAGGGATAGCTTTTGGCGATGATAATTATGTAAGATTATCTTATGCAACATCATTAGAAAATATAAACACAGGCTTAGGACGTATTAAAGACTTGTTAGGCTCAAAATAATATAAAACTTTAAGAAATTAATTAGAAGTTAATTTTTCTAGTAAACAACTGCCAATTTAAGGCAGTTGTTTTTTTATATAAGAAGCAGTTTAAGTTTTTTCTATAATTAGCAAAATTTTCATT
>CAZSLV010000168.1:0-2818 GCA_964607545.1 uncultured Gudongella sp.
CTATAGAAGCAGCCCCTGGTGAAAATCTAGAGTATATAATGCTTATCCTCTATAGTTAAGATTAATAATAAATAAAAATTATATTAGGAGTGATTGTGTGAGTATTAAGGAAATGAATGAGAATGATTTAATGGGTTTAATAAAAAAACTATCTAGTTTTGGCGAGACAACAGATAAGGGAGTGACTCGAGTATTATATGATGATAACTGGATTGCAGCACAAAAATGGTTAGAAGAGGAGTTTCAAAGTAGAGGACTAAACTCATATTATGATGAAGTTGGGAATCTTTACGGCAGGTTAGAAGGTGAAGATAGTGGTAATACTGTACTAACTGGGTCTCATGTAGATACGGTTGTATCAGGTGGGCAACTAGATGGTCAATATGGAATAATAGCAGGTTTAGTTGCAATTGAATATTTAAAAAACAAATTTGGGAAACCTAAGAAAAATATTGAAGTTGTATCTATGGTTGAGGAAGAGGGCAGTAGATTTCCATACACTTTCTGGGGTTCAAAAAATATTATTGGGAAAGTAAAGGAAGAAGATGTAAAAGACTTGGTAGATAAAGACGGGATAAGTTTATCTGATGCAATGAAATCTGCAGGATTTAAGTTTAAAGAAAAAGAAGAGATGAGAAGTGATATTAGTGCTTTTGTTGAACTTCATATAGAGCAAGGTGGGGTACTTGAAATTGAAGAAAAATCTATAGGAATAGTTGAACATATAGTTGGACAAAATAGATTTTTAGTAGAAGTTGTGGGAGAGGCTAACCATGCCGGTACTACTCCTATGGGATACAGAAGAGATGCGATGCATGGAGCTTGTAAAATGGTTACTAAAATAATGGACTTGGCGATAGAGTATGGGGATCCTTTAGTAGCTACAGTTGGGAAAGTGGAAGTAGTACCTAATACTAGTAACGTTGTTCCAGGGAAAGTTATCTTTTCTATCGATGTTAGACATACTCAAAAAGATGTTTCAGATAACTATATAAAGGAAATGGTAGCTGGTCTTAGAGAGATAGCTGAAAAAATGAATTTAGAAATAGTAATTGATAATTATATGAATGGGATACCTGTATCCATGGACAAAGATTTAGTAAGTGCAATAAAAAGAAAATGTGAAGAAAAGAAATTAAACTATAAAATGATGCATAGTGGAGCTGGTCACGATGCACAGATATTTGCTCCTAAGGTGCCAACAGCATTGATATTTGTGCCCAGTTATAAAGGAATTAGTCATAATCCTTTAGAATTTACAGACCCTAAGGACTTATTAGAAGGTGTTAAAGCTCTTGCTGAAACCTTGCATGAGTTAGCTTATTAATAGAATTTACACATTATATTAGAAATATTTAAGGCTGGTGATATGGCTAAATAAACAAAAACCCGAGTGAACTAAACATATAATAATTTTAAAATTAAAACTTATTGAAGGGAGAGAAGTAAATGTCAACAATTAAAAAAAATAAAATGTCATTAACAACTCAAATAGTAATAGCGAGTGTATCAGCTTTAGTACTTGGCGCCATAATCGGTAAACCTATGGAAAATATTCAATTTATAGGTACTATCTGGCTAAGATTAATACAAATGTCAATTATAGTACTAGTTATGACTTCCGTCGCAGGAGCTATTGGGAGTATTGAAGGTGCGGGTGCAGGTAAACTAAGCTTTCATACCTTTAAATATATAATAACTTTTACCTTTTTTTCAGCCTTTTTAGGTCTAGCTCTTGGTCTACTAATACAACCTGGAGTGGGTATAAATGTAGCAGGAGCAGTGGAAACTGGTACAACAGATCTTGCATCAGTATCAATTATAGATACTATAGTAAATTTTGTTCCTACAAATATCTTTGCAGCAATGAGTAACGGTGCTACAGTACAGGCTATCGTATTTTCACTTATCTTTGGTTTAGCGGCTGGTAAATATGCCCAAGCTTCTGGTAGGGACGAAATAATATTGTTTATAAAAGATGTAAATGGAGTTATATTAAAAATTATAGAAATGGTTATGAAGCTTGCACCTATAGGTATATTTGCTCTACTTGGAGGAGTTGCAGGGACAACTGGATTTGCGGTTATCATGCCTATGATTAAGTTTTTATTAGCCCTTTTAATAGCGGATGTGATAATGTTCTTAGTTTATGTTCCAATTACAGCAGCAAGGGTTGGTGTAAATCCTTTTAAAATGCCTAAGAAGTTTGCAAAGATGTCAATAATGGCTCTAACAACTACATCAAGTGCAGTTTGTCTTCCTACCAAGATGGAAGATTCTGTTAAAAAGTTTGGGGTGAGCCAGAAAGTTGCAGATTTCACAGGACCAATTACAATGACTATGAATAGTTCTGGAGCAGTTGCTTGCTATGTAATAGCTATATTATTTATGGCACAATCAACCGGGACAGTGTTAACAACGGTAGAAATGTTAACTGGAGTTTTACTTGCTGCAATGATGACCATGGGGACTATAGTAGTTCCAGGTGGATCAGTCGTAGTTTATACATTCTTTGCTTCTGCATTAGGTTTACCTATAGAAAGTATAGCTATTCTTATTGGTATTGACTGGTTTGCAGGGATGTTCCGTACTATTATGAATGTTGATATTGATGTATTAATTGGTATGCTAGTTTCAAAAGATTTAAATGAATTTGACTACGATGTATATAATGATACTAAAAAAATTCAAGATCAATTTGCATAATACTAACGTGCACTTAGTAAAAGAAATATTAGTAAAGATATATAAGATATGGGCCAGTGTAGTCAAGTCCAATTTAGTGTGTAAATTCCTCGGGTATTATTTTGTGATGGGT
>CAZSLV010000169.1:0-2786 GCA_964607545.1 uncultured Gudongella sp.
GAATCTTTGACCCTGTAACACTTGCTCTCTCAAAAGATAAGATCCTTCGCTAACGCTCTGGATGACAAACAAGATAAGATCCTTCGCTTGCGCTTCTTTATAGCACCCTCTTTGTCAATCCTTAATGCAATGAGGTATCTTTAAAAAAACCCCTATACCTACTATACCTTTATGGGGTATAATAGGTATATATTTTGGGTATAAAACTAGTAACCGATTTTAAGGGGGATTATATGTTAACAAATGATGTATCTTTGCCAATAGCCTTTGGGGCAGGGTTTCTATCTTTTTTTTCACCGTGTTTACTTCCCATGATTCCTGCCTACATCATGTATATCACAGGGGTTGATATGGAAGATGACTTATCAAATGTTAGGATGAAGGCCCTAATTAGGACAATGGGGTTTATAATTGGTTTCACAAGTATTTTTATGATAATGGGGTCTTCTGCAAGCTTGTTGGGAAGATTATTTGTTCAAAACAAAAATATATTCTTTAAAGTAAGTGGAGTTTTAATAATACTTTTTGGCCTTAATATGATGGGGATTTTAAAATTTAGCTTTTTAAGTTCTGAAAAAAGGGTAAAATCACCTAAGAAGGTAACAAGCTGGTTTTCTTCAGTCTTAATGGGAATGGCCTTTGCAGCTGGATGGACACCTTGTTTTGGCCCAGTTCTAGCCTCCATTTTAGTCTTTGCAGGAACCTCAGCTACTATTTCCAAGGGAGTATTACTACTTTTTATATATTCTCTGGGAATGGCCATACCATTTATTCTAACAGCCTTATTTATAAATGTATTTATAAGCTGGATGGCTAGGGCAGAAAGATTTATGAAGTATATGCCAATTATAAGTGGAGTAATACTTGTAGTATTTGGTTTGTTAATATTCTTTAATAAGATGACTATGATAAGTTCATTATTAATTTAGGAGGTCAATATGAATAAGAAAAATATAATAATACTAGTAATAGCAGTAGTTGCGGTTGTAGGATTAAGTGTGTTTTTTATTAGCAACATGCCAAAAACAATTACTCCAGGTCAAGAAACAAGTGGGAACACTACAAATGAAGCTAGTGAGAAAGGAACAGATAAGCCAAACCTTCCACCAGGCCATGTTGATGTTAGTGGCATTGTTGCAGGTGAGCTTGCTCCAGACTTTATGTTAAAAAACATGGCTGGTGAAGAAAAAAAATTAAGCGATTATAGGGGCAAGTTGGTATATTTAAACTTCTGGGCTACATGGTGTGTTTATTGTGATGAGGAAATGCCTGACCTGCAAGCCTTAAGTGAAGAAAATGAAGACTTAGTTGTCCTTGCTGTTAATGTAAGGGAGGATAAGGACTTAGTTGAGTCTTACCTAGAAGAAGGGGGCTATACCTTTCCTGTACTTTTAGATGAAACTGGAGATATATCTGCTAAGTACCTGGTAAGTGGAATGCCAACAACATATTTTATTAACACAAAGGGCATCCTTCTTGATAGGATACCTGGTATGATGGAAAAAGATCAAATGGAAGAAATACTAGGAAAAATGAGGGAATTAGAGAACTAGCATATGCTAGTTCTTTAATCTTCTAAGAGGTAGATTTTCATAATAAATTAAAATCTTATTTGCTTTAAGGAGTGATTATTTGAAAGAATCAAGACTTTTGCCCTATGGGGCTGGTATTATATATTCCCTCATATTTGGGTTTTCTTTTCTTTTTACAAAGCTTGGCTTGGTTTATATGAGTGAGATGCAGTTAATAGCTTTCAGATTTCTAGTAGCAGCATTTGTTCTAGAATTGTTAAAGGCTTTAAAATTTATAAATCCAAAGTTTAAGGGAAGGAATATGAAATTTGTTTTAATAACTGCAATTTTCCAACCTGTTCTTTATTTCTTTTTTGAAGTAAGGGGGGTTAATTTAAGCCTTTCATCTGAAGCTGGCCTTATGATGTCATTAGTACCTGTCTTAACAGCCCTTTTTGCAGGTATTTTTTTAAATGAGAAACTTAAGAAAATCCAAGTCTTTTTCATTATCCTTTCAGTTGGAGGGGTAGTTTTTATAAATCTTATGAAAGAAGACTTAGGAACAAGTGGAAATGTTCTAGGATTTGTATATTTAAGTCTAGCAGTTTTAGCGGGAACTGCTTATAGCCTTTTTTCTAAAAAATCATCAGGTGAGTTTAAACCCATGGAAATTACATATATAATGATGTGGTTTGGAGCTATTGCCTTTAATTTAATTGCCTTGGTTGAATCTATGTTAAGGGGAAATTTAACCTCTTACTTTATGCCTTTACAAAATATCCAAGCTCTTCTTCCAATCCTTTATTTGGGGGTATTGTCCTCTGTCCTTGCCTTTTTCCTGATGAATTATACAATCTCTAGAATTCCAGTTTCTCAATCTGCAATATTAACAAATTTGGTTACTGTTTTTGCAATTATAGCAGGTGTTTTTATACTAGATGAACCTTTTATTTTAAAGGACTTGGTAGGTTCTATTATGATCCTAGTTGGAGTCTTTGGAACCATGTATTTTAGGGAAAAGGATGTAGTAAAAAGATAAGATCCTTCGCTAGCGCTCTGGATGACAACAAAAGATAAGATCCTTCGCTACGCTCTGGATGACAGCATTGTTTGTTATTCCGAATGTAATGATGAATCTGTGTTATTCTTGTCATTTTCGAGGAGCTTGCGACGAAGAATCTTTGACCCTGGTACAAGGACAACCACTAAGATCCTTCGCTAACGCTCTGGATGACAAAAAAGATAAGATCCTTCGCTTCCGCTCTGGATGACAGC
>CAZSLV010000170.1:0-2546 GCA_964607545.1 uncultured Gudongella sp.
TCCTCTTCCTATATCTGTAAAAAAATAACCTATATATAATATTAAAAGTACTATAGCAAGTCCTATAAGAAAATACCATTTATTGTTTTTATTCATAAGATCACTCTTCTCACCCTTCTATTTATCTCTCTAATTTAAGAAGTTTTGCATTAATTGCTACTATTATTGTAGAAAGTGACATAAGGACTGCTCCAAGGGCTGGAGAAATAATTATCCCTATACCCGATAGGACTCCTGCTGCAAGTGGTATTGCAAACACATTGTAGCCTGTTGCCCATATAAGGTTTTGTATCATTTTTCTATAGGTAGCTTTACCAAAGTCTATAAGTGATACTACATCTTCGGGATTAGAGTTTACAAGTATGATATCTGCAGTTTCAGCTGCAACATCCGTACCAGAACCTATCGCTATGCCTACATCAGCCTGAGCCAGTGCTGGTGCATCATTTACTCCATCACCAGTCATTGCTACAAATCTGCCTTGTGATTGTAGTTCTTTTATCTTTTCTTGTTTTTCTTCAGGTAATACTTCTGCAAAGTATCCATCTAAACCCAATTCTTCAGAAACTTGTTTTGCTGTTTTTTCATTATCTCCTGTCAGCATCCACGTTTTTATACCTTCTGCTTTAAGACGCTTTATGGCATTATATGATTCTTCTCTTATCCTATCTGAAAGCCCTATTGCAGCAATCAATTTACCATCTATAATTAAAAACACATCCGTTGATACCCCATGTTTTGGTAGTTGCCTTGGAATTTTAATATTGTTTTCCCTTAAATAGCCAGGACTTACTACCATCACATCTTTACCACCTATTTTACCTTCTACCCCTTTTCCTTGTATGGCTTTAAAATCATCCATATCGAGGTTAGACAATCCCATATCTTTCTGCTTTTTTATTATTCCACTTGCAATTGGATGTTCAGAATTATTTTCAAGTGTTGCAGCATATTCTATTACCTTTTCTTTGCTATAAGAGTCGTCAAATATTTCTATAAAGTTAACCGCAAACTCTCCATGGGTAAGGGTCCCTGTCTTATCAAATACTAGGGTGTCAATTTTTCTTGAGTTTTCAAATTGTGTTCTATTCCTTATAAGCAAACCATTCTTAGCTGATTGGCCTGTTGAAGTTGCTACTACCAAGGGCATTGCAAGCCCAAGCGCATGAGGGCATGTTATAACCATTACTGTAGCCATTCTTGCTATAGAAAATGCAAAATCTCCACTTATGCTATACCAAACAAAGAGTGTTGCAAATCCAACAGTAAGTGCTATTATTGTAAGCCAAAAGGCAGCCCTATCAGTTAAATTTTGAGTTTTTGATTTAGACTCTTGAGCTTTTTCAACCATATCTATAACTTTTGATAGGTAAGAGTCTTTTCCTATATCTCTAACTTCAACTTCTATAGACCCATCTCCATTTATGGATCCTCCTATAATCTTTTCTCCTTCTCCTCTTTCAGTTGGTTTTGACTCTCCCGTTAACATAGACTCATTTATATGACTTCTTCCCTTTTCTATTATTCCATCGGCTGGAATCTTCTCCCCTGGTTTTATAAGAATTTTATCTCCAGTCTTTAAATCTTTAGTATGAACCTCTAGAAGTTCACCATCTTTTATTAAATGTGCTGTGTTAGGCATTAATTTAGCTAGTTCTTCTAATGCACTAGATGCACTCATTACTGCTCGCATCTCAATCCAATGCCCTAATAGCATAATATCTATAAGGGTTGCAAGTTCCCAAAAAAAATCATTTCCTTCAAGTCCAAAAACTGTAGCTGAACTATAAAAATATGCTACAGTAATTGCCATAGCAATTAAAGTCATCATGCCTGGTGCCTTATCCTTTAATTCTTCTACCAAGCCTTTTAAAAATGGCCAACCACCGTAAAAATATATAAAGGTAGCTAGTCCAAGTAAGACATATTTACTCCCAGGAAATGATACTTCCATATTTGTCCATTCTTGAATCATAGGAGAAAGTACAAGTATAGGCACAGTTACTATCAAAGATATAAACAATCTTCTTTTAAAATCTTTAATCATCATCTCATGGTGATTGTGATGACTACCATTATTATGGTCTTCATGTTCGTCTTTATGTTTATCTTCTTTATCTTCCATTTAAAAATCTCCTTTCACAACTTTTTATATTAAATGATAAGACAGCTGACTTAAAATTTGATAAGACAGCCGCTTCTTTAAAGTGAAGCTTTAATTGAACATATATTACCCCTATTAGTGCTTATACCCAAGTATTTTTACTTTATTTTATTGACATATGACCACATTCCATGCTCTCAATATTTGATAATAGACTTTACTTGTTCCTTTTTTAGTATTTCCTTGTCATAAAAAAAAAGAAGGTCCTCTAGAGCTTTGTTTTAGCTTTTGAAGACCTTCTTTATAAATTTTTAGTATTACTAATTTATACGTTTTTAATTAATTTAGCATATGCCACAGTTATTATAATCATCCGTAGTATCTTAAACAATTATTAAATTTCAAATATAAAACCATAAAAATTATTTCCTAATTTAAATCT
>CAZSLV010000171.1:0-2502 GCA_964607545.1 uncultured Gudongella sp.
ATAAAAGTTAAATTAAAGGGTATAAGGATAAAATCTAATAAAGAATAAAGGAGGAGTGTTATTGTGGCAGAACCTATCAAAGAAGTAGAATTGGAATTTAAAGAAATAATAAAAGAAACATCAGAGATTTACTCATTCGTATTTGAAAAACCTAAGGGTTTAGAGTGGAAGGCAGGACACCATGCTATTTTTAGAAATTTAAACTGCAAGGAAGAAGGAGAAAAGAATTATAGGATTTTTAGCATAGCATCAGTACCTGAGGAAAATAAGGTTATGTTTTCAACAAGAATTACATCTGAATCAACAACTTGTAAAAAAAAGTTTCTTGACTTAAAAAAAGGAGATAAAATTTATATGGGGAATCCCCAGGGAAAGTTTCTTATTTCTGATTATGAAAAACCAATATTTATCATAGTAGGAGGCATAGGTATAACTCCAGTAAGGGCTTTTCTTAAAGATATGGATTTGAAAGATATTAATCCTAAAAGACTAGAAGTTTTATATGCAGATGATAGGGGGGAATTTGCTTACAGGGAAACCTTAGAAGAATTAGACAATAAGTTCGATGGCCTTAGTATCCATTTAATTTCAGATAGGGCAGAATTTATTGAAAAGATAAAGGAAAATTCTCAAAAGATGGAAAACCAAGCCCTTTATTATATATCAGGGACACCAGGAATGAATGCAATTATTACTGAAAAGCTCCAAGAAATGGGGGTAGGGAAAGATAATATTAAAACTGACAATTTTATTGGCTATTAACCACCCTTTAAAAATGTTAGAAACTTGTCATTTTTTATAATATGGAGTATGATTAATTTAACAAACTAAAAAGGAGTGGTTTTGATGAAATTTGATGGTAAACAAATTTTAGCTACATTCGTCAAGATGGAAGAAGAAGTATCTCAATACTACTTAGATCTTTCTGAAAATGCAGGGGATGAAAAATCAAAGAAATTATTTAAACAACTATCTCTTGAAGAAGACAAGCACCACAAGATGTACACAAAACTTCTAGAACTTCATGGTGATGACTTAGAAAGAGAATTTTCTGAGGAAGAGATAGAGTACACTAAGGCTTTAATTGATGAGAACATCAAAGAAAAACACCAATTTGACAAGAGCATGAAGCTTAAAGATGCCCTCGACCTAGCAGAAAAAATGGAAAAAGATGGCATATTATTTGTTTATCAAATGATGTCACTTTACCCAGACATAGCTCAAAAAGAAATGAAAACTATTTTAAATGAAGAAAAGAAACACCTTAGCATGGTCAGGGATAGGATGCAATTTGGTCCACTTAGATCTTTGGGCTTGTAAATAATTAAATAATCTTAACATCCACATAACCGGCCTAAACAGCCGGTTATTTTCAAATATATATTCATCATATTGACATACATATAAAATATTTGATAAAGTTTAAAAGTGTGTTAATAAGTCCTGTAAAATAGCTGAAAGCAGATGAGATAATGAATATAAATTATAATTCTAAAAATAAAAGTAAGTACACCCTCATAGTTTTAGGAGTTCTTGTCCTAATAGCTATGCTTTTTATATCAAATAATATAAAGAAGTATTATTACTCTATAATGGAAAGAGAAACGCAAACAATTTCATCAAGTTACTTACATAATATAGAGTTAGCTATAGATGCTTACGAAATTACAAATAAATTCTTAAATGAGAGAATCATTGCTGTTGCAGATGTTATAGACCCAAATAGCAAAGATTATAGCAATGAAAGGCTTCAAGAAATTGCCAAAGCTTTAAAGGTTGATCATATTTACTTATATAATAAAGAGGGTATTATAATAAATTCCAATATACCCTATATGCTTGGTTGGACCCCACCTATTAATCACCCTTCCTACCAATTCATTAAGGGAAATGATAGCCACTATATAGGAGATATAAGGGCTAGTAGTGTTTCTGGTACATATTTTAAGTATGGCTATGTAAGACTTGAATCTGGGGAAGTTTTACAAGTTGGAATATTAGCAGATAAGATATACTCATTTTTAAGTAATTTTGACATACAAAACTTAATGGAGAAGATTAAATTTGATGGGAAGTTATTAGAAGCCTCCTTTATTGGAAGTGATAATAAAATACTTGGAAGTAGTAACAAAAATCTAATAGGATTAGACAGACCATCATATATGCCCTCCCTAGATACTAGGGAGGGGGTTTCTGAAATTATGGACTACCAAGGTGAAAGATCTTATAGTGTAATGGTACCTGTTTATAATAAGGCAGAAAAGATTGGAAGCTTGTGGCTTGTCCATTCAATGGAAAAGACTAATTCTGTAATTGTCGATGCTGTCTACCTCTTTACTATAGTCTTAATGTTAATTTTTATATTATTGTGGATTTTTACAAACCAATCAGAAAAAAATAACAAAGTCCTTAAAAAGATGATTTACTACGATGAGCTAACTGGATTAAAAAATTATTCTTACTTGAAAGAATACTTGTTTAAGGAGCTAAATAGCAAGTCAA
>CAZSLV010000172.1:0-2473 GCA_964607545.1 uncultured Gudongella sp.
TATTATAAAAGGGGACTAAGTAAATGGAGTTTAAACAATTAGAGTGTTTTGTTACAGTTGCTCGCAAAAAAAGTTTTTCTAAAGCAGCGGATGTCTTATTTTTATCGCAGCCGGCTATTACTAGTAGTATTCAAAAATTAGAAAAAGAATTAGAAACTATTTTGTTTGATAGAAATAAAAGTATAACCCTAACCAAAGGAGGATTAGAGTTTCTGTCATATGCTGTAGAAATACTTAATATTCGTGATAGATCAAAAAGAGCACTCCTTGTATTTAATAACAATATTGAAGGAGTTTTAGAAATATGTGCTAGCACTATACCCGCTCAATATCTTCTACCACATATTATAAAAGCATTTAAAGATATTTATCCTAAAGTTCTTTTTTATATTAACAATAAAGATTCTAAAGAAGTAGCGGATGATATCCTTTCTGGAGTAAGCAATTTTGGTTTTATTGGGGCTAAGTATCCTAATGCAGGAATAGATTACATAGATTTTTATGAGGATAAATTAGTATTAATTGCTTCTCCCCAAAAAAAGTTTGACAATAAGCCCCTTACAAGTAAGGATTTATTTGGAGAAGAAATAGTCCTTCGTGAAGAAGGATCTGGAACAAGATTACTTATCGAAAATGCTCTTAAAGAAAATAAGCTTGATTTAAGTATCTTTTCTTCTCAAACAATTAGTTATAGCTTGGAAGCCATAAAAAAAATGGTAGCTCTCAACATAGGTATTAGTTTCAGTTCTGAGATTTCTGTAAAGTATGAAGTAGAGTCTGGACATTTAAATCAATATGAAGTCAAGGATTTAAACCTTAATAGGAGCTTTAGCTTAGTTTATTGTAATAACAGAAATCTTTCTCCAGTGGAGGAAAAATTTATGGAATTTGTAAAGGCATGGAAATGGGAGGGTATTTCTATATAAGTAAGTAAAGTATGTATACAAACCATATTGCTTTGAAAGAGAAAATGCCTTCAAGTAGGAGTGTAAACTAACTTGAAGGCATTTTTATAGTTAATATTTATTTATTTTTTATTTTCGTATTTATCTAATGCTGCTTGAAGAGCTTGACCTTTTGTAATATCTGCACCTTTTCTTATAAGCATAGCTTCAAGGGCTGACAATACTCGAAGTACATTTTCTTTTCTACAGCTATATCCCATAGACCCTATCCTCCAAATCTTACCTGTTAATGGACCAAATGCAGCTGCAATCTCAACTCCAAAGTGCTTTATCATATCTAATCGTATTTCGGATTCAATTATACCTTGTGGGACTTCAACACAAGTTACAGTGGGAACCTTATCTTCTGGGTTTGCAAATAATTTAAGTCCCATTGCTTCAAGCCCTGCTACTAGAGCCCCTTCATGGTATTTATGTCTTTCTATCCTCTCTTCTAATCCCTCTTCTTTTATAATTCTTAAGCCTTCTCTAATGGCATATAGCATAGAAGTAGCTTCTGTATGGTGGTTTAGTCTAGTAGGTGACCAATACTCTTGAATTTGGCTTAAATCTAGGTAGTTAGTAGAAATCATCCTGTCGTTAAAGGCATTAACATCTAAACCTTGCTCAACTTTCTTTCTTTGTGCTAAAATCTTTTCTACCCTCTTATTGTAGGTTAGGGGTGCTAGACCAGTAGGGACCGATAGGCATTTTTGTGTTCCAGCTATAACTGCATCTATTTTCCATTCATCAGTTTTAAATTCTGCACCAGTTAAGGTAGCAACTGCATCCACAACTAAAAGGATATCTTTTTCCCTACAGTAGTGGCCTAATTCCTTAAGGTCTTGCATCCTTCCAGTTGAAGTTTCTCCATGGACAATAGCCACAACCTTAGGATTAAATTCATCTATTTCCTTTTTTAGTTCTTCAAATGTATATGTTGTTCCCCACTCAATTTCAGTTGTATGAACATCTCCCTTAGCCCTTTTTGCAATTTCAGCCAAGAGGTGGCCAAACCTACCAAATATTGGTACATAAACCTTGTCATTTGGCTCAATTATTCCAGAAAGTACAGCTTCTATACCTGCCCTTGCTGTCCCGTCAACTACAAAAGTTTGCTCATTTTCTGTTTGAAAAGTATATCTTAATAAATCTTGTACTTCATCCATAATGTGAAGGAATTCTGGATCGTATTGACCTAGTATTGGTGAACTCATTACCCTTAAAACTCTTGGCTCTGCTTCCACAGGCCCAGGTGTCATTATAGTTCTTTGAGATACTACTAATTCTTTATACATTAAAATACCTCCTTATATATTAACATAATCATCTTCTTATTTACTATTGTAAACTACAATTTACCATAGTTAAATGTTCTATGTTGATAAAATCATTTATCCTAGTCTATCAATTATGGATAATCTAGTTAATTACATATTTATTTTAGCTTTACTAGAAATTAAATACCCACCCTTATATTATATAAGGGTGGGGTTTAAAATTTTAAGCTTCAAATATTGTCCCTTTTC
>CAZSLV010000173.1:0-2462 GCA_964607545.1 uncultured Gudongella sp.
AAGATACTCTCTATACATTCACCTAAGAATTCTTCTGCATTATATATAGGAACAATTATTGATATTAAATCCTCAGTCTTGTATTTATCCATTTTTTTCACCTCAGATCACAGCCTGGCATTTTATTTTTTATCCCCCATATTGTTTTGTTTCCTATTAAGTTGGGTGACTTCGAAGGATAGAATCCCAACAAGTCCACCTGCACTATCAATAATTACATCCTTAATTTGCCCACCTCTACCTGGAACAAATAACTGATGGACTTCATCACTGATAGCGTATAATACACATATAAATATTGCTGATACAACTCCTTTATACCCACTTATTCCGTTGTTTTTTAAAGAATTTGCAAGCAAAACTCCTAGAACTAAGTAAGCAAGGAAATGCGCAACTTTACGTAAAAGATTATTAAAAATGCTCTTATCAATATCTGAATTAGGAGCTACTTTTTCTATAGTTTCTACTATAGTTTGGCTAATACCCTTGCTCATTTTATTTGACTCACTTGCTGGTTTATGGGAGAGATTAAAGATCAACCCCATCCATAATATAACCAATAACCAAGATATTATTATTCTATAATTTTTCATATTTTTAACCACTATATCTTAGCCCCTCTATATTCTTTCATTTCTATAATTTGATTTAGCAACTCCTTACAACATACTTACATTTATAAATAAAAGTTTAAAAGCTAGCTGTAATATTTTCAACCTCTTCTAATAATTTCTCGTACTTATCTTCAAGGTCATTTTTTGAAATTAAATATTCAAGCTCGTAAATCCAATACTCACTGTCATAGTGTATCTTATACTTTTTATCATAATCTTCAAATGTAGTTATACCTTCTTTTTCGCATTTAGATTGAAATTTTTCAAATGCTTTACTTAAATATGAAATCATTACCATCTCTTCTCTGAATTCATCCCTATTAATCCAAATAGGGATGGGTCTGTAGTGTAAGGCAAGATAAACCAACTTATCAATCTCTATTGATTCCCTATCAAATACATCTGAAATTCTTATTTGACCATCTACTCTTTCACCTTCAGTTAAGGGATAATACTTCAACCATCTTTTTTGTTCTTCAACTGATTCTAAAAATTCATTTCTTACCCGTACTCCATCTTTAGATTCCTTATCTAAACAACATTTCTTGTATTTTTTGCCACTGCCACATGGACAAGGATCATTTCTTCCAACCTTTTTTGATTTTCCTTTTATTTTATTTACTTCATCTTTTTCTTTATTTATTAATTTTTCTATTTTTTTCATATCGGTAATCATTTCTTTTTTCTGTTCTGGCGTTTTTTCAAAACAAACCCACCAACTCATTTCCTTACTAATATCATCTATGTACTTTACATCATTACTCTCATATTTATAAGAGTAAATTTCATCTATAAAAGAATCATATTCCCCTACCATAGTAGTATCTATACGGCCTTGGTCATATAAAAGCTGTATTTCATCTAACATTTCGAAAATATGCCAATCCATTACAATCACTTGTATATCTGTTGCTAAGTCAAAATCTTCATCATAGGCTATATCATGAATTAGCTTTTTTAGATATTTTATAATTTCCTCTTTACTAACAATTCCATCTGAATATAACTTACCATAAACATCTAATGCTGCTCCGCGAACAAACATATCCACCTTTGGATTTTCGATTATTTTTTTAAGCAAATTCAAATCACCATCAAATGTACTATATAGTATAGATGATAAGTTTTCTGTCACTATGTCCCCAAACATTATATCTAGCTTATCAGGTGAGAAAGAAAACAACTTAACTATTTTTGGAAATGCTGCTTTTTCTCTAAATCTCGCCAGTAAAAACACCGAGTAAATATGCAACATATATTCATTTTTCCCCAGAACAATCTTAGGATTTGCAATGATTTTATCTAACTCTTCTAGCAATATCGGTGTAATTTCCTCTTTTTTCTCTATAGCTTCATTAAGTGCATCTTCGGGAAAATACTTACTCAAATCCCTTAGTTTACTTATAACATTTTCCATAGTTTATTAACCTTCCTTACTTCTAAATTTCAAGTCTATATAAGCTAATCTCGTTAGACTAACTTTGATATTCAATACTTAACTTGTTTGACTACTATTTTATCATAAAAAACTAGGTTTTAATTTCTTAAATCCATCTTTTAATTTCATTTATCATCAATAAGATTCCATTTATAATAGGTTTTTCAATATTAGTCACAAAATCATCATTTTGCGAGTAAAAAAGCTATGATAAAAAATCCTTTATTCACAGCTTTATTTATATTATCAGTAAATTATTAAGTTAGTGGACTGATACAGAGCCTTTGTAATATCTAGTTCACTATAAAAACCAAGGTTTTTTTGATAGAACTGAATCTTTGAGCTTAGATTCTAAACCTTCTTCTATAAGAACATTCATTAATAATTTTCTTTCAGTTAAATCAATATTC
>CAZSLV010000174.1:0-2432 GCA_964607545.1 uncultured Gudongella sp.
CTGGTGGATTTATTCAGAGCTCTTACTGGACTCTTCAATCCGTAATAATCAATATCCGAATAGAAACGACGGGAGGTGTATTTATATGAATGAAGAAATTATGAAGTTTATAGCATCTAATAACGGTATGATAAATACAGAGGAAGCAAAACAAAATAATATTAGTTTGAAAAGATTGGAAAGGTTAGAGGCAGATGGAGAATTGGAAAGAATTGCACAGGGTTTATATTTGCATAAAGATTTTATTGTAGATCCATTTTATTTAGCGCAATATAGAAGTTCTAAATCTATCTTTTCTCATTCAACAGCTTTATATCTTCACAAATTAAGTGACGAAAATCCTAGTGTTATAACAATGACTGTGCCATCTGATTGGAATACACAGCTTTTAAAAGAAAAAGACTTATATAAGTTTTACTATTATAAAGAAGAATTATGGAAACTGGGACAAGAAGAAATTGAATCGCCATTTGGACATCAGATTAAGGTATATAACAAGGAAAGAACTATATGCGATAGTGTTATGAGTATAGACCAGCTAGGAAGAGATGTAGTCTTAAAAGCAATCAAAGAATATATGGATAATATAGAAGAGCGAAATATTGATAGATTATATGAATATGCTGAAAAATTTAATATCAAAGATAAACTAAGAATTTATGTGGAGGCTTTTTATGAAATTTACTAGCCCTAAGCAATTAATATTATCTTAATTTGTTGACTAATTCTTGAAACAAAATTTACTTTCTCCAAAAAGTTGAACAATCTGCTTTATCTGAAATGTTGAATTCAATAATTTTTTCAAGTAACGAATAATCAACAGGACTATCCCAAGGAATTCGTATAAGCATCATGCTATATTCATAACCAGACCTAGTAATTTCATCAGAAAAACAATCTATTGCCTTTTTTTCAGGACCAATAGCTAAGTGATGTTTTGCTATACTAAATCCGACAATAAAAGTACCGTGATCAGTAAACATTGGTTGATTCCATTTAACCTTTGGTACTAAATTTGGATACTTATTATTTACCCATTTTAGAACTTTCTCTATTTTAGCCCTTTTTTCTAAATCTTCAATATCATTTAAAAAATCTTTAAAAACTTTCATAGCTTTTCACTTCCTTTAAACCTCTTTTATCAATATTAGAAATGTATAGGTGTTTCTATAAGTACATCTATAAATTACAAGTATTAATCATGTTACTTGAAGAAATTAAATTAATCTACCTTATAACAAGTTTTGGTATATGTTTTTTACCCTAGAAAATTTATGTTAAGCTTATAGTATAATAATAAATTAAAAAGCACATTGATTTTTTTAAGCCAAAAACAATTAGAATTAAGTGAAATACCATTATACTTCTAAAACAGCCAAAAGAGTGATACAATAGAATGCGATGAATGGGTATAAAGTCTATAATGTACAACAATATAAAAAAAGGAGAGAAAAAAATGAAAATTGTAATTTTAGAATCATTAGGAATTAATGATGAGGAATTAGCTAAGGTAACTAAACCCTTAGTAGACAATGGTCATGACTTAGTAGTGTATGAAGACAAGGTGGATGAGGACACGCTTAAAACTAGAGTCAAGGATGCTGACATATTAGTTCTAGCTAACATGCCCCTAAGTGGCGCTGTGATAGAAGCTGCAGAGAAATTAAAATATATTTCAGTAGCATTTACCGGCTTTGACCATATTGATTTAGAAAAAGCTAAAGAGAAGGGCGTAAAGGTTTCGAATGCAGGAGGCTATAGCACAAATTCTGTAGCAGAGTTAGCCTTTGGCCTTATGATTGGCCTCTTACGAAACATGGTAATTTTAGATGATGTTGTAAGAGAAGGAGGCACTAAGGCAGGCTATGGTCAATTTGACTTAAAAGGAAAAACCTTAGGAGTTCTAGGTACTGGAGCAATTGGTGCTTGTGTAGCTGAGTTAGGCCTAGCCTTTGGTTGTAATGTAATTGCTTATAGTAGAAGCGAAAAACAAGAACTAATAAATAAGGGTGTAAAATACATGCCTTTAGAAGAAGTTTTAAAGTTAAGTGATATAGTTACAATTCATATGCCACTAACAGAAAAAACTAGAGGGATGATAAACAAGGATAGACTAAAGCTTATGAAGCCTACTTCATTGTTAATAAACACTGGAATTGGGCCTATAGTTGATAATGATGCATTAGCAAAAGCACTTGAAGAAGGTACAATTGCAGGTGCAGGTATAGATAGGGTAGATATGGAACCCCCAATACCAACCGATTATCCTCTATTAAATGCACCTAATACAATTATAGTTCCCCACATAGGATTTGCAACTGAAGAAGCTTTGGTAAGAAGGGCAGAAATTACATTCAACAATATTGTTAAATGGGAAAAAGGCGAGCAAGAAAATATAGTATTATAAATGAAAAAAAGAACAAACCTATCAT
>CAZSLV010000175.1:0-2383 GCA_964607545.1 uncultured Gudongella sp.
AGGTCTTTTTCACTGGGGTTTTTTATTCTACTTAGGTCCATATTATGTTTTAAGTCTTCTATTTTTATTTTTCTAGCTAGGGGGTCTTCCTTTAGCCTATTAATATAGTCAAAGTAATCTTCCCCTGGTTTTTTTGTTATGGCTTCTATTGCTTTTATCGTTTTTTCGCAATAGCCTTCCTTTTTTAAACAGTCTATAGTTACTTGCGTATCTTCTATGACATCATGGAGCAAGGCAACGATTTTTTCTTCATTAGTCTTCATTTTATTTGCTATGTATATTGGATGACTTATGTAGGGTTTGCCAGCCTTATCGTATTGGCCCTTGTGTGCATTATAGGACATTTCAATTGCTTTTTCTACAAGCATAATGACTCCCTCCTTTACCATGTTAATATCATATTACCATAAAATAGTTATATAGAATAGATAAAATAAGTAATATTTCAAATTTTCTAAACATTTAAAATTAGGTCCTTCTGTCTTGCTTATATAGTTAAGTTTATATATAATTTGGGTATACTTATAAGAATAAGACTGGAGTGATATGATGAAAAGTTTTGAAGATAAGTTAAATGAATATGCAGAATTAATAGTAAAAGTTGGTGTAAATTTACAAGAGGGCCAACCCCTAGTAATTAGGGCTCCAATAGAAGGGGCAGATTTTGTAAGGATTGTATCAAAAAAAGCTTACGAATATGGGGCAAGTGATATCCATGTAAGTTGGAGTGATGATTATTTAACTAGGTTGAAATTTGAAAATGCTCCCATGCATGTATTTGAAGATTATCCTGCATGGAAGGCTGACTCAGAGGAGTACTATGCTAAGAAGGGGGCTGCCTTTATATCAATTAAATCAGCCGACCCTAATTTATTAAAGGGAATTGACCCTAAGAAAATTTCTACTTTTAATAAGGCTGGGGCCATAGCTACAAAGCATATTATGAAATATACTATGAATGACCTTAACTCTTGGTGTGTGGTAGCAATCCCTACATTAAACTGGGCAAGGACTGTTTTTCCAGAAAGTGATGGGAAAGAAGCTGTAAGCAAGTTGTGGGATGCCATATTTAAGGCTACAAGAATTGACCAAGATAACCCTATAAAAGCTTGGGAAGACCATATTAAAGAATTAGAAAAGAGGGTTGATTTTTTAAATACTCACAAGTTTAAAAAACTTTATTACACAAATTCAAAGGGTACAGATTTAATTGTAGACTTGCCTAAGGGCCATATATGGACTGGGGGTGGGGGTAAGAATGCTAAGGGTGATTACTTTGTTGCAAATATGCCTACCGAAGAAGTTTATACCCTGCCACATAAGTATGGGGTAAATGGAATAGTTTATTCTACAAAACCCCTTATAAGTAGTGGAAACTTGATTGAAAACTTTAAGCTTGTCTTTAAGGATGGGGCTGTAGTTGAATACAAGGCAGAAAAAGGCGAGGAGTTTTTAAAGGAAATCTTTGATATGGATGATGGTGCTAGAAGACTTGGAGAAGTTGCCATAGTTCCTTTTAGTTCCCCTATAGAAAAAGCTGGTGTTTTATTCTATAATACCTTGTTTGATGAAAATGCAAGTTGTCATTTTGCATTTGGAAAGGCTTACCCTACCACCATTGAGGGTGGGACTAAGATGAGTGATGAGGAATTAAGTGAAAATGGGGTAAATGATTCTATGACCCATGTTGACTTTATGGTTGGGACAAGTGATATGATGATATTAGGTGAATCGGAATTTGGAGAAAAAACTTTAATCTTAAAAGATGGAGAATGGGTGATTTAGAAAAACTCACGGGGCTTATCCCGTGAGTTGTTCTTATTCCTAGTTCCAGTTACCTCTTCTACCATAACCATGATGACCTTTTCCTAGTCCATTTCCATGACCATGCATGTTTCCAAAAAGTCCTCTGTTTTCATGCATAAACTGCCTGTTTCCATCACAAGTTTCGAAATTAGCTAGTATTTCATTTGCTCTTTCTTGACTTATTACTCCTTCTTTTACTAATTCATCTAACCTGCTTTTCTTTCCTTCTTGGATCTCTTGTCTAAATTCCTCATAAAAGTCTTCATCTTGTGCTAATTCTCCAAAGCTCATCCCTGAGTCTCGCCTAATTTGATAGGCATCTTCTTCATCAATCCCTTTGAACTTTGCAAATATTGATGCTGGATTAAAGCTTGCATCAGCAAATGCAATGCTCATAGTGCCAAATATCATTACCACTGCCATTAAAAGTACTAATTTCTTTTTCATTTCACATCTCTCCTTTTCTTTCTATACTCTTATTATAGGATAAAGATGTGATTAAATTATGATAGAAGTATAGATAATTTATGAAAGTTTGCTAGGAATGATAAAAAAGAATTTAGACCCTTGACCAAGC
>CAZSLV010000176.1:0-2371 GCA_964607545.1 uncultured Gudongella sp.
AACTTAAAATTTTATAAACTTATTGTTTTTTAGGATATTAATATAGTGGATAAGTCTATCGTAGAGGGGGCTAACTTCGTCCCCAAACTCTACTTTTAATTCTTCCCCTATTTGATAGAGGTTATTTGTTCCATTAATTTTATTCCATATAAAAGTACCAATTTTATCTAGATCAACTTTATAATTTTCTGGAGTGAAAAATAACTTTCTTACTATTCTTTCAAATAAAGAATCTCTAGGTATTATTATTTGAACTAGGCCATCTTCCTTTTCTATCCAATTGATATCTTGTGATTTTTTGGGGACATAGTCTAAATAATTATCTTCCTTTTTTATTTTTTTCATCTTTCCCATCTACTCTTTTTCAATTTTTGCAAAGAAAGAATGTTTAACTACTAAATATACAAGTCCTGCAAAGAATACCAAGGAACCCCATTGACCTAAAATATTGTTACCAAAAGCTACCTTATCTCCTAAGCTTCCTCCACTTAGTGGTATTATAGCAAATACTGCTAGTAAAATACCTATTAAGCCTTCTCCAGCTATAAGGCCTGAAGAAAATAGTATTCCACCCTCAATTCTCTCCTTAAGGTTAGGATCATTTGCCCTTGTTTTCTGTAAAATACCTTTAACAAGACCTCCAACCATAATTGGGGTACTTAAGTGAATTGGCAAATACAAACCTACAGCAAAGGGGAGTATTTGTATACCTAATAGTTCAACAACTAGGCCAATTCCAATACCAGTAAAGACTAGGGCCCATGGTAGGTTACCGCTCATTACACCTTCAATAACCAACTTCATCAGGGTAGCCTGAGGGGCTGGAAGTTCCGATGAACCAAATCCCCATGCCTTATTTAATAACAACAAGACTGACCCAATTACTAGGGCAGATATTATTGCTCCTATTATCTCGCCGTATTGTTGTTTTTTAGGTGTTGCCCCTACTAAAAAACCAGTTTTTAAATCTTGAGACATATCTCCTGCCATAGCAGCTATAATAGCTATAATTGAACCTACAGATAGGGCTCCAATCATACCAGCTTCTCCATCAAAGCCTATGGCCTTAAATATAATAGATGTAATTAATAGGGTAGCTATTGTCATACCTGAAACAGGGTTATTACTTGAACCAACTATTCCAACAAGCCTAGCTGACACTGTGGCAAAGAAAAATCCAAATACTGCAATTATTAGGGCACCTGCAATGCCAACTGGTATAAAGTTTGTAAAACCAATAAAGGCAACTATTACTAAAATACCTATCACAGCTAATTTAATGGACATATCCTCATCAGTTCTTAGGGTAGAAGTTGAATTTTGTGAATCCTTTAAGCCCCCCATAGCATCCCTAAAAGTAGTGATTATTAAGGGTAGAGATTTTATTAAACTTAAGATTCCACCAAATGCAACAGCACCTGCCCCTATATACCTAATATAGTTATCCCATATATCCCAATAACCTAATTGACTAAGGGGATCAAGGGCTGGGTAAATGACATCAGGTATATATTGACCTAAATGAGATATAAGAGGGATGAGGACCAACCAACCTAAAACAGCACCAGATAACATGTAAGATGCTATTTGCGGGCCAACGATAAAGCCAACTCCCAATAGGGCTGGCAAGGTGTCCATACCAACTGCAGCCCCCCTGTAACCTGGTATAGCCCATTCAATCTCGGATGGGAATAATTTTATACCATCTGTAATAAATTTAAAAACAGACCCAATACCAAGTCCTTTAAATACAGTAGCCGCCTTACTGCCACCAGTTTCTCCTGCTATTAAAACTTCTGAACAAGCTGTCCCTTCAGGATATGGAAGGACTCCATGTTCATTTACAATTAAGGCTTTTCTAAGGGGTAACATAAAAAATGCCCCCAACAAACCACCAACTAGGGCGATCATGGTAATCCTTAACATACTAGGTTCTGCCATGCCTAATTCTTGAGACCATATAAATAATGCTGGCAAGGTAAATATTGCACCTGCAGCTAAAGATTCACCAGCTGACCCTATAGTCTGGACCATATTGTTTTCTAATATGGAATCCCTCTTCATAATCCCTCTGATAATACCCATTGATATTACAGCAGCGGGTATAGATGCACTTATAGTCATACCAACTCGCAAGCCAATGTATGCGTTTGCAGCCCCAAAAATTATAGCCATTAAAATACCAAGGATGATTGCTGTGGGTGTAAACTCAGGCATAACTCTATCTGCACCTATATAAGGCTTAAATTGTTCTTTGTTTGTTTCCATTACTATCTCTCCTTTTATAGATTTTATATCACTCCTTAAAAGATTTTATACCCTTATTCTTCTGTAGTCAAATAATTAAATATTCAAATATTCGTAATAATTC
>CAZSLV010000177.1:0-2325 GCA_964607545.1 uncultured Gudongella sp.
ACTATTCCCACTCAATTGTTCCTGGTGGTTTTTTTGTGATATCATAGACTACTCTGGTTACTCCTTCTACTTCTACTCCTATCCTATCTGAAACTTTTTCCAGAACATCAAATGGAATCCTTGCCCAGTCGCTTGTTATTGCATCTTCTGAGTGGACTGCTCTTAGGGCTAGGGTTGGGCCGTAGGTTCTTTTTCCATTTTTTATTCCTACTGAGTTTATATCTAATAGGGCTGCAAAGTACTGCCAAATATCCCTGTCTAGGCCTGCCTTTTTTATTTCTTCCCTAAATATATAGTCTGCTTCTCTTAGGATGTCTAATTTTTCCTTAGTTAATTCACCTAAGACTCTTACACCTAAACCAGGTCCTGGGAAGGGTTGTCTAAAGACTTGCTCATCTGGAAGGCCAAGGGCTAAACCAACTTCTCTAACTTCGTACTTATATAGGGGTTTTACTGGTTCTACAAGTACAAAGTCAACATCTTCAGGTAGGCCTCCCACATTGTGGTGGCTTTTGATTACTTCTCCATCGTCAGATTTGCTTTCTAATATATCTGGATAGATTGTTCCTTGTACCAAGAAATCTACCTTACCTAGTTTAGCTTTTTCTTCTTCAAAAACCCTTATAAATTCTTCACCTATTATTTTTCTCTTTTCTTCTGGGTCAGTAACTCCCTTTAATTTTGATAGGAATCTTTCTTCAGCTTCTACCCTTATAAAGTTCATATCAAAGGATTCTTTAAAGAGTTTTTCTACTTCATCTCCTTCACCTTTTCTCATAAGGCCAGTATCTACAAATATAGAGGTTAGGTTTGATCCTATGGCCTTGTGGACCATCAGGGCCGCTACTGCTGAGTCTACTCCACCTGACATGGCACATATAGCTTTCCCATCTCCTATGGTCCTTTTAACCTCTTCTATGGTCTTTTGTGCATACTCTTTGGCATTCCAATTTTCTTTTGTTATTGTACGGATATCTTTATTAGTTGTCAAAAACATAGCCTCCTTTATTACTAATTCTCTTTTGCTTATTAATATTATTAGTATACATATATTTATTAAAATTGTCACCTATTTATCCCTAGTCTATAAGGCTTGATAGAACTTCCCCGATGCTATCCCTAAAAACCAAGTCAGCTCGATTATCAAAGTTTGTAATAGTTTTATTTATTATTATTAGGTTCTTACCTTTGAAATATTCTAAAAGACCTGCTACTGGATATACATTTAGTGATGTGCCCCCAACGATTAAAGTTTCTGCACCTTTTACAAAAGAAACAGCCCTGTCTAATAGACCCATATCTAGGCCTTCTTCATATAAAACTACATCAGGTCTTACAATTCCTCCGCACTCATCACATTTTGGCACTCCATCTGCTCCTAAAACTTTTTTTACATCATAGTTTTTCCCACAAGAACTGCAGTAGTTTCTATAAACAGAGCCATGGATTTCTATTACATTTTTTGATCCTGCTAATTCATGAAGGCCATCTATGTTTTGTGTAACAATAGCATCTAGCTTACCCCTTCTTTCTAACTCTGCTAATGCAAGATGGGCCTTGTTGGGTTTTGCATCCTCATATATTAAATTATTTCTATAATATTCATAAAACTTATCTGTCTCATTTGCAAAAAAGCTATGACTTAGGAGGTATTCTGGGGGATAGCCTAGATCGTTGTCTTTTGAATATAAACCTGCAGCTGATCTAAAATCAGGTATTCCACTCTCTGTAGAAACCCCTGCTCCTCCTAGAAACACAGTGCTTTTACTCTTATCAATGATCTCTTTAAACTTTTTAATATCCATATCCTCAACCTTTCTTTTAATCAATTATATAACCTTCTAATGATCTTCTTACACTGTTTACAAAACTATCTGCTGCGCCCCAATCAAAATTAAATATCATTCCTTGTGAACTGCCAGTTGATATAACTCTTAAGTCTGTATAATTTTCTAAGTTATCTAATATAACTACTAGGGCTGCCCTATTCTTTGCCCTTATGAAATATTTTTCAAATATCAGTGTAGCTACCATCTTACCATTTTCTACATCAACAATTTCTTCATGGACCAATTCTGAATCTTGTCCGTTTTTTATAGTTTCTAATGTAGTTAGGGCATCTAGGGATACTTTAAAATTATCCTTGCTCATGCATTTAAACTCTCCTTTTATACAATTCCTTTGCTTATTAATATAAATAAGTCTTTCTTCTACCATTATATCATCAAATAACAAAAGCAGGCCATATAGACCTGCTGTGTTTTTTAATTCTTTGATAATTCTATTCCTGTCTCTTCCCCATTTAAATCTTGAGTTTCTGACATT
>CAZSLV010000178.1:0-2229 GCA_964607545.1 uncultured Gudongella sp.
AAAAGGGTAAGATTATTAAAATTACAAACACTAGGGTTAAGGCTAAAAGGGATGAATTTATGCCCTCATATATGCTTATAAACTTTGTTCCAATTGCAGACCCTATAAATATTCCCAATAAATTTGCAGATAAGTCCCTACCAAATATTTTTGCAGGATTTTTTACATAATCTAGAAGTTCTCCAATGATTGACCACCAAAAGAGATCGCAAACTCCAAAACCACTCATCATAAGGGTATTTACAAGTATGTAGCTTAGCCATGACCTATCTAAGATTATAAATAATAAAAACGATAGGCCTATTAACAATATTGCTAAGTAGAGTGTGTAAGCCTTGTTTACTTTATTTTTCGACCTTATCAAGATATATATTGCTAGTATATAGGGGATGGCCCAGTATAAGCTACTTAATACTTTGTGGTGGCTAAAGGCAGGGTTTATAACGCTATACATAAGACCAGATGTTATAGCTATAAGGCTTATAAATATATAAAGAAAGACTTGGGCCTTGCGGTATTTTTTTGTATTTTGAACTTGAACCTTCTTATCCCTAGCAAGGTCTTCTTTGCTTTTTTGTAAAAAAACTAAGGATAAGACAAGGGCTAATATGCACAGGAAAAGCCCTAAAATGGGAGATATATTAATTGACACTGTATTTATTAGTAGCATAATTACATTCGATAGGATAAGGACCTTGCCAAGAGCCTTTACCCTAAGCTTTCCAAAAAGTCCATACAAAACTTGACCTAAGAAGGGAAAGGCCAATAACCATGCAGAAAAGAAGGAGAAAAACAATATGTAATTAATATTATCCTTACTATCTATGGGTAAAGCTAACTTAAACTTATACATAGCACTTGCTCCTAAAATCCTTTTAAGTAGACCCTTTGTTTAAATCAATTCTTCCTACCTAAATCTTAGCATTTTTGGAGTTTTTTAGCAATTTAATTCATTAAAGCTATGGCACTCTTATTGACACATTTACCTTGTCATTATAAAAGGCTCCCTGTGAATATGGGAGCCCTTCTTTTATTCCTCATATACAATAATTGCCTCTTTGGTAGAGTTAATCCAGTCTACCTTGCAATTTAAGTTTTCTGCTGCAAATCTTACAGGTACAAAGGTCCTGCCATTTTTTGAGATTGGGGCTATATCCATAGCTTGAGACTTGCCATTTATTTTAATGTCTTTTTTACCAAGCCACATTTCAACTGTGTTTCCCCTTGCCATAAGGGTTATCTTTTGTGTTGGCCCATCCCAACCTACAGTACCACCCATAGCTTCTACAACAGCCCTTATAGGTACCATGGTTCTACCTGCTAGTACTAGAGGTGTAGTTCCCCTGCCTGGGTCAACTTCTTGACTTACACCATCAACACTCATTGTAGGACTTTCTAATTTAAGCATGATGAAGTGTTTGAAAAGTCCAGGCTTGTAGATTTCAGACCCTGTTGTCACTGTAAAGGTAGCAATACTAGGTCCTAGCTTTTCTTCTATACCCTCATATGGCCTTGCTTCAGCAAGGACTGGTTTTACTGTATAGTAGTAAGTAGTTTTTGCTTCCACATTTACATCAGCATAGGATGTACTTGTTATATAAAAGTCTGTTACTGATATACCTAATTCAGATGGAGATGTAGACCTAAATAACCTATATCCCAGGCCAGTAGTTGGATACCACATAATTCTAGCACCAAATGCAACGCTTTCAGCATTGTTTCCGCCAGTTAGGACTGGTGTAGTAGGGGTTGGAGTAGGTGCAGGGGCTGGTGTTGGTGGCACCATTTCTTCCTTCCATTCGTAAGTGTAAGAATATTTAAAACCATCACCTAGGTGAACCTGACAGATTATAGTATCACCAACTTTGCCCTTTGGCCACTTTTTAGATGTAAAAGTATCCTTACTGTGATTTGCTAATATATTAGACCCTGCTGAATTTTTTAATTCACCATAAGTTGAACCACCAAAATAAAACCTATGAAGGGTGGTCCAAGCTTTAGAACCTAGAGTTTCTACTAATGTTGATTCTACACTTATACTTAATTGTTCATCTGCTTTTAAAAAACTTTGTGGTTCAGTCCACTTTAGATTAGTTACCTGTCCAACTAGGATTGATTTTTTAACCTTTGTACCTGGGTTATAATCATATCTAATGTGTGATATGGTTATATTGTTTTTCTCACCAGTATAGGAAACTTCATCAAGCAAGCCTTGTCCTGCTACTGTAC
>CAZSLV010000179.1:0-2189 GCA_964607545.1 uncultured Gudongella sp.
TGTGTATTGAAGGTTATAACCTTCAATACACATATAGTCCTGTATTTACATAAAACCTTTAAACTCTGTTCTTACTAGTGTAGAATATACATAATTGATCATGGTAACAAAATCAAATACTGGACGTCCTGTAGCTCTTTGCACAGCCGCCGCATATGGTGGCATACAAGTACATTCAAGTAAAATTAGCTTTATGGATGGATCTTCTTGAACCATATTTAAAGCTTGAGATACAACTTCTTCCTCAACTTTTGTAGAATCAAGGCTTCCAACTTCTTCAATAACTGCCTTGTAAAAGAACTCTTTATTTTCCATTCCTCTGATTACTAGTGGAGTGGACTCTGAAACCCCTACTGCCCTTAATAAGGATGGATCCAGAACTTCTTTATTGGCTACTAATACACCTATCTTTTCATTATCTTTAAGCATGCTAGCCATAAAGGGTATTTGTAAAAGACTTGACATAAATACTGGTACATCTAATTGGTTAGCAAGTTCTCTTTGAAATAATGCCAAGTAACCACAGTTTCCAGTTATTGCTTTAACACCTTCTTTTGCTAATTGCTGTCCTGCCTCAATAAATTCATCAAGAGCAGTCATATCTTTGGCATACATCCGAGATACGGTAAAATCTTTTACTGTCTGATATTTTACTGGAAAGTTAAATGTAGATGCATTCCCCACATCTCCTGGTATAAAAGGAGTGGTATAATCAAGGGTAATAATTCCTATGCCCTGGCCATAAATTACCTGATCTTTTTTTACTTGATAAATCATTTTTTGTTATCTCCCTTCAAACCTATATCCAAGATTTATTTTACTATTAACTTTCTTGGATAATGGGTTAATAACTCTACCCCTGTCTCTGTAATTCTTATTGGCTCGCTTATATCTACTCCAACATCATCAAGCCAAATGCCTGGCATAAAGTGCAGTGTCATATTCGCTTGTAATACGGTCTTATCTCCTGGTCTTAAGCTTATTGTATGCTCGCCCCAATCTGGTGGATAATTTAGGCCAAATGAATACCCCACTCTAGAATCTTTTATAAAGCCACTTTTTGCAATACTCTTAGACCAGACTCTCTCAATATCTTCAGCAGTTATTCCTGCTTTTACAATGGCTAGAGTATCAGCTATTCCTTCTACTACAACTGATGCAAGATCTTGAACTTTTTGAGGTGCATTTCCAAGTATTACAGTTCTTGATAATGGACAGTGGTATCTTCTATAGTTTCCTGCAATTTCTACAAGAACAGTATCTCCATCTCTATAAGGCTCATCTGTCCAACTTAAATGTGGAGTTGAAGTCCTTATTCCACTAGGTAGTAGAGGTGCTATAGATGTGTAATCTCCACCAAATTCTTCAGTTCCATATATCTGAGCATGGTAAACGTTTGCAGCAACCTCATTTTGTCTAGTTCCTACATTTATGGAGTCAATAGCTTTTTGCATAGTTTTTTCTACAATAATAGAGGCTTTTTTTATATATTCAATTTCAGTATCTGATTTTATAATCTTAACCCAGTTAACTAGGTTTGTAGCATCTACAAACTTAGCATTAGGTAAATTATTAACTAAGCTTTCCTGACACTTAGCTGTATAATAATAGGTATCCATTTCTGTTCCTATCACTTTTTTTTCTTGACCCTTTTCTTTTAATATATCTGAAACATAGTCCATAGGATGCTTGATTAATGATTGTACATAATCATCAGAATAAGCTCTAATATTATCTTCAGATAACCAAGTTGTTAATCTGGCTGCATTCCCATCTTGCCCTCTTCCAAACCACATAGGCTCGTCTTGGTCTAACATTATAATTAAACCCTGATGTACATAAAAGGACCAGCCGTCAAAACCTGTTATGTAATTCATATTAGCTGGATCAGTAACTATTAAGACATCAATACCCTTTTCATTCATACTTTGCTTAGTTTTTTCAAGTCTTTTCTTATACTCTTCAACTTCGAAATACAATGTTTTACTCATTTTTAAATCTCCTCCTTTTATAATAGAATATTTAGTCTATTGCCCATTGTCGACATTGTGTTGTTAAGAAAATAATATTAATCAACTTCTCTATAAGTGAGAATATGAGCTTTCAATGCCTTTTTACATGCATCTATGTCCTTTTTCTTCAAAGCTTTTATTATTTCATTATGATCTGCTGCAGATTGAAATAAATCC
>CAZSLV010000180.1:0-2139 GCA_964607545.1 uncultured Gudongella sp.
GCTAACCCATATATAGCAGCCCAAAGAGGATTTGTAGATGATGTATTAGTCCCAAGTCAAACAAGACCAAGACTAATAAGCGCATTTGATATGTTAGAAACAAAGAGAGAAAACAGACCAGCTAAAAAACACGGCAACCTGCCAGTATAGGGGGATAAGTAAATGGGAAACCAAGTAACCATGTCAGAGGCACTGATAGTTACAATAGTTAGTATGGTAGTTGTATTTGTAGTCTTAGTATTAATATCATTAATGATAGGACTTTTAAAGAATATGGGTATGGAAAAAACAAAAAAAACACCAGAGCCTCCTAAGAAAGAAGAAAAACCAATAGAAAAAGAAACAATAATAAAAGAAGTAGAAGAAATAGAAGATGAAGAAGAACTAGTAGCAGTAATAACAGCGGCCATAGCAGCAAGTTTAGGCCTTACAATACCACAAATAAATATCTCCAGCATAAGAAGGACAAATCAAAGTACCAACATCTGGAGAGAAGTATCAAAGCAAGAACACCTATATGGCAAATTATAAATAACGGAGGCGAAAAAATGAGAAAATTTATAATAAATGTAAACGATAAAAGCTATGAAGTAGAAGTAGAAGAAGTAGGGGGAGTTAGTCAAGCACCAAAGAAACAAATGGCCCAAGCAGCAGCACCTTCACCTAAAGCACCACCAGCAGCCCAGGCCCCTCCAAAAGCCCAAGCCCAAGCACCAGCACCTGCAGTAGAAGTAAGCGGTGACCAAGAAGTAGTAGACTCTCCAATGCCAGGCAACATATGGAAGATTCTAGTAAAAGAAGGCCAAGAAGTAAAAGAAAACGATGTATTATTAATCCTAGAGGCAATGAAGATGGAAAATGAGATAACAGCGCCAAAAGATGGGAAAGTTACAAGTATCTTAACCCAAGAAGGAGCAGCAGTAAACACAGGAGACAAATTAGTAATCATAGACTAAAGCCTTTAGGAAAGGATGAAAAATAGATGTTAATAGAAATAATAAGCGATTTTTGGCAAAACACAGGATTTGCACTAATGGAATATGGGCATGTAGTAATGCTTTTAATATCCCTAGTCCTATTATACTTAGCAATAGCCAAAGGCTTTGAACCACTATTATTATTGCCAATAGCCTTTGGAATCCTCCTAGCCAACCTGCCAGGAGCAGATTTAATGAAAGAGCCAATAGTAGAAATAGCAAAGAATGCAAATGGAGACTTAGTAAGTACCACAAAAGAATACGGGGGCCTCTTGTATTATCTCTACCAGGGAGTAAAACTAGGCATATATCCCCCACTTATATTTATGGGAGTAGGTGCCATGACAGACTTTGGACCCCTAATAGCAAATCCCAAGTCAGTCCTTTTAGGTGCAGCAGCCCAGTTTGGTATATTTGCAACCTTTGTCGGGGCAATCCTACTTGGATTTACAGGACCAGAGGCAGCAAGCATTGGAATAATAGGTGGAGCAGATGGGCCAACAGCCCTATACTTAACAGCCAAGCTAGCCCCCCACTTACTAGGACCCATAGCAGTAGCAGCCTATTCATACATGGCCCTAGTACCAATAATCCAGCCCCCAATAATGAGGGCCCTAACAACAAAAGAAGAAAGATCAGTAGTCATGGAACAATTAAGACCAGTATCAAAAAGAGAAAAGATAATATTTCCAATCCTAGTAACCCTACTAGTAACATTGATACTGCCATCATCAGCCCCTTTAGTAGGAATGCTAATGCTTGGAAACTTATTTAGAGAATCAACAGTAACAGAAAGACTATCAAAGACAGCTCAAAATGAACTAGTAAATATAGTGACAATATTTTTAGGAGTAACAGTAGGAGCAACAGCAAGTGCAGAAAACTTCTGGAACCTCCAAACAGTAAGCATCATAGTCCTTGGCCTTGTAGCCTTTTCAATAGGGACTACATTTGGAGTTTTACTTGGAAAAGTAATGTACAAGCTATCAGGTGGAAAGGTAAACCCACTTATAGGGTCAGCTGGAGTATCAGCAGTCCCAATGGCAGCAAGGGTATCACAAAAGGTAGGACAAGAGTCAAACCCAAGAAACTTCTTACTTATGCATGCCATGGGTCCAAATGTAGCAGGAGTAATAGGTTCAGCCATAGCAGCGGGGATGCT
>CAZSLV010000181.1:0-2023 GCA_964607545.1 uncultured Gudongella sp.
CCATGGGTCCAAATGTAGCAGGAGTAATAGGTTCAGCCATAGCAGCGGGGATGCTATTAATGTTCTTTGGATAAGTATAAAAAGATAAGCAGATTGGATAGGCTCGATTTTACGATTAAATTTGAGCCTATTCAATAGTTATTAATTTGTAATAGGTTTGTAAAATGATATAATTAAAGGAGGTTTTAAATAATTTAAATAACTTAACTAGGGTGGTATTATGGTGCATATAAATAGAAGTATTTTTTATGATATTTTAAACTCAATCGAATCAGGAGTTTTAATTGTAGAGCAGGACTTAACCTTTTCTTTTATGAATGCTAAAGGGTATTCTTTACTAGAAATAAATTCAGAAGATAAACTAATAGAAGACCTTCCTCAATTACTTTATAATTTTGGATTGGATAAGTTTATTTCCAGTACAAGTAGTCAGTCTAGAGAAAAAATTAAGCTTAAAGATCGTGAGTATATAATTAATATAGCTAGTGTCAAAAACAATGACTTTACGGGTGTTTTAATTAATTTTAATTCAATTGATATTTGTAAAAACTATATTAAGAAGGCAGAAAATGAGCTAGAAGCTTTTTCTCTCTTAAACACTATTTTAGATGCTACCAATGACAGTTTTGTTTATGTAAATAAGCACGGAGTTATTGAAATGCTATCTAGGGCTTATGCAGATTTTTTAAATATCAAAGTAGAGGATGCTATTGGAAAAAATGTAAAAGATGTTATTGAAAATACCAGATTAGATATTGTCATAAAAACAGGCAAACCTGAAATAGCTCAAATTCAAAAAATAGATGGTAAGAATATGATTGCAACAAGGATTCCTGTCTTTGTTAAGGGTAAGATAGCAGGAGCAATAGGTAAGGTCTTATTTAGAGATGTTGATGAATTAAATGCTCTATATTTAAAGATTAATAGTATTGAAAAAGAGCTTAACTTATATAAGGATGAATTTAAGAGATTAAATAAGGCAAGCTATGGCTTAGACAATATAATTAGCCAAAATGAAAAGATGAATAAATTAAAAGACCTAACAGATAGGGTTGCTAATACAAACTCCAATGTTCTAATACTAGGTGACTCAGGCACAGGTAAAGAGTTATTTGCTCATTCAATCCACAATAAAAGCAAAAGAAGAGAAAACCCATTTATTAAAGTAAATTGTGGAGCTATACCCTTTGAACTTTTAGAATCGGAATTATTTGGCTATGAAGAAGGAGCATTTACAGGTGCTAAAAAAGGCGGCAAAATAGGTAAGTTTAAAGCAGCAGACGGGGGAACAATTTTTTTAGATGAGATAGGTGAACTCCCAATTAGCATGCAGGTAAAACTCCTAAGTGTCCTTCAAGATAGGGAAATTGAGAAAATAGGGTCTGTCCAAACGGAAAAAATAAACGTGAGGGTAGTAGCAGCGACAAATAAGAACTTAGAAGAAATGGTTGAAAATGGTTCTTTTAGACTAGATTTGTACTATAGATTAAATGTTATAAACTTAAAAATACCTCCTCTTAGAGAAAGAAAAGATGATATACCATTGCTTTGTGACCATTTAATAAAAAAAATATCATTAGCAGAGAACATAAAAGTTGATAAAATAAGCAACAAGGCTTTAGAATATTTAACAAGATATGATTGGCCTGGAAACGTTAGAGAGTTAGAAAACATATTAGAAAGAGCCATAAATTATTTAGATGAAGAAACAGAGATAATGACTAAACACCTACCACCAAAGGTAACAGGTATGATAGGGATGGAGGCTGTAAAAAGTTTAAAAGATACAATGGATAGGGTAGAAAAAGAAGTATTAATAAATAGCCTTATCTTATCAAAGGGAAATAAGACAGAAGCTTCAAAAACTTTAGGTATTAGTAGAACAAGTTTTTATGAAAAACTAATAAAACATAATTTGATCTAAAAGTTAAAAATATCACAATCAACCCTAAAACACTTATATGTAAATAAAACCATACACAACACTTTAAGTGTATGAATATATTTACGATAATCAAATTAC
>CAZSLV010000182.1:0-2018 GCA_964607545.1 uncultured Gudongella sp.
TGCGGTTTGGTTCTTTCAAATTTTTGCTTACCCATTTTTTTATTCCTCCTCTAAGAACAATTATTTACTTCCTAAGACTTTCTCAGAAATACTCTTTGGAACTGGTTCATAATGGTCAAATTGCATTGAGTAAAGTCCTCTACCTTGAGTATTAGACCTTAAGTCAGTTGCATATCCGAACATTTCCCCAAGTGGTACAAATGATCTAATGATTTGTGCCCCACTTAATAATTCCATCCCTTCTATTTTACCACGCCTAGAGTTTATATCTCCTATAACATCACCCATATACTCCTCTGGTACTGTTACTTCGACCTTCATCATAGGCTCAAGTAGGGTTGGTCCTGCTTTTCTTATAGCTTCTCTAACTCCCATGGAACCTGCAATTTTAAATGCCATCTCATTTGAGTCAACATCATGGTAGGAACCATCATAAAGGGTTACCTTAACATCTAATACTGGGAATCCTCCAAGGACACCAGATTGAAGGGCTTCTGTTATGCCACCGTTTACTGCATTAATATACTCTTTTGGTATAGCTCCACCGACAATTTCATTTACAAATTCATAGCCTTTTCCTGGCTCTTGTGGGTCAATCTTTAATTTAACATGTCCATATTGACCTTTACCACCAGATTGTTTTACATATTTTCCTTCTGCTTGGGCAGAAGTTGATATGGATTCCTTATAAGCAACTTGTGGATTACCAACATTAGCTTCTACTTTAAATTCTCGAAGTAGCCTATCAACAATAATTTCAAGGTGGAGTTCCCCCATACCTGCAATTATAGTTTGACCAGTTTCTTGGTCAGTATATGTTCTAAATGTTGGATCTTCTTCAGCTAACTTAGCTAGGGCTACAGACATTTTTTCTTGACTTGCCTTTGTCTTTGGCTCTATGGCAACATGGATAACTGGTTCAGGGAAATCCATTTTTTCTAAGATTATTTGATCGGAATCATCACAAAGAGTATCTCCTGTTGAAGTGTCTTTAAATCCTACTGCTGCTGCTATATCTCCAGCAAAGACTTCATCTACTTCTTCTCTCTTGTTAGCATGCATTAAAAGAATTCTTCCGATTCTTTCTCTCTTACCCTTAGATGAGTTGTAAACATAGCTACCAGCCTTTAAGCTTCCAGAGTAAACTCTAAAATAGCATAACTTTCCTACAAAGGGATCTGTAACTATTTTAAAGGCTAGGGCAGAGAATGGTTCACTATCATCTGCATGTCTTAATTCTTCTTCTTCAGTATCTGGATCAATACCAGCTATAGCTGGTATATCTAAAGGTGATGGTAGGTAGGCAATTATTGCATCAAGTAAAACTTGAACACCCTTGTTTTTATATGAGGAACCACATAAGACAGGTGTAATCTTTACATCAATAGTTGCTTTTCTAATCCCTACTTTTAATTCATCAGTAGTTAACTCTTCACCTTCAAGGTATTTCATCATCAAGTTTTCATCTACTTCAGATACAGATTCAACTAATTTTTCCCTATACTCTAAAGCTAAATCCATCATATCTTCAGGTATATCTTTGATTTCTATTTCTTGTCCTAGATCATCTTTATAAATTATAGCTTTCATTTCTACAAGGTCAACCATACCTTCTAGGTAATCTTCCTTACCTATAGGTAATTGTATTGGAACAGGATTAGCTTTTAACCTATCCTTTATCATATCAACTGCTCGATAAAAATCTGCTCCAACTATATCCATTTTATTTACGAAAGCCATTCTTGGTACATGGTACTTATCAGCTTGTCTCCAAACGGTCTCAGATTGAGGCTCTACGCCACCTTTAGCACAAAATAATGCAACTGCCCCATCAAGAACACGAAGTGATCTTTCAACCTCTACGGTGAAATCAACATGTCCAGGAGTGTCTATAACATTAATTCTATAATCTTTCCACATAGCAGTAGTGGCAGCAGAGGTTATGGTGATACCCCTTTCCTGCTCTTGCTCCATCCAGTCCATTTGGGCGCCACCTTCATGGGTCTCGCCTACTTTGT
>CAZSLV010000183.1:0-1993 GCA_964607545.1 uncultured Gudongella sp.
TATAAATAAAGGAGTTTAAAATGAAAAAACTTATAATTCTTGCATTTTTATTAATACTTATTACAGGATGTGGCAAAACAGAAATTATAGGGGAAAATCCTATACAGGAAGGAAAAGTAGAAGTAGATTTAGAAGTTGAAGAAAAATATCTAGTAAATATAGATGGAGCTACAATTGGGGAAAGATACCCTACACCTGATCATTTTATTAAACTTGAAAGTGAACAAGATAGCTTTGGAGAGTTTTTAAGAAATCAAAAGTTAAAACCCTATGGAGACAAGGCTCTTTATTATGATGGTAGAGAAAAACCTAGTTCAGGAGTCTATGATAGTGTTTTAGATGTAGATATTGGAGATAGAGACTTACATCAATGTGCAGATGCTGTAATGTTACTTAGAGCTGAATACCTATATTCTCAAGGATTGTATGATGAGATTAACTTTCACTTTGTTTCAGGTTTTAAAGCTGAATATAAAAAGTGGACACAAGGCTATAGAATAAAAGTTGAGGGAAATAATGTAAGTTATTATAAAGCTACCGATCCATCCAATTCTTATAAATCTTTTAGATCCTATATGAATATGGTTATGGCCTATGCTAGTACCCTGTCCTTGGAAAAGGAAATGGAGAGCGTTGAAGTAGAAGATATGGAAATAGGGGATGTATTTATAATAGGAGGAAGTCCAGGGCATGCAGTAATAGTTGTAGATCTAGCAGTAAATGGAGAAAATGAGAAGATATTCCTACTAGCCCAATCATATATGCCAGCCCAAGAGACACAAATACTTATAAATCCTATGGATAAAAACCTTAGTCCATGGTATTCATTAAAAGATAAAGAAAAACTAATAACACCCCAATGGACATTTGAATTAAATGATTTAAAGAGATTTTAATGACAACAAGTAGGGATGGACGACTCTGTCCATCCGTTTAATCTACCCATCCGTTAACCTTGATATTGCGGGCTATTCAAACAGGAGGTATCCTATGGATGAAAAATTTATCAGATCTATAAAAATAGATTGGGACAAAATTGAAAAAAACAACTATATCAGAAGCATACCTTCTATTTATTGTATCAATGAACTTAAATTCACTAAGAATGTTACTTTTTTTGTGGGTGAAAATGGGACTGGAAAATCAACTCTGCTTGAAAGTATAGCGGTAGCTTATGGTTTTAATCCAGAGGGTGGAACTAAAAATTTTAATTTTGAAACAAGGTCTACCCATTCTGATTTACATGGAGCTATTAGGGTTATAAAAGGAATATCAAGACCAAAAAGTAACTTTTTTCTACGAGCGGAAAGCTTTTACAATGTTGCTAGTAAGATTGAAGATTATAGAGATGATGATTACGAAACATACTATAAAAGATATGGGGGTAAGTCTCTTCATGATCAGTCACATGGAGAAAGTTTTCTTGCACTTATCCAAAATCAGTTTACTGAGAAGGGATTATATATCCTAGATGAGCCTGAAGCTGCACTATCACCGCAGAGGCAGTTGACATTGTTAATACTAATACATGATTTAGCTCAAAGAGGAGCACAGTTCTTTATAGCAAGCCACTCACCAATTTTACTAGGCATGCCAGAAGCTAGCATATTATCTTTTGATAATGGTAAGATTAGTGAAGTGAAATACGAAGATACTGAGAGTTATAAGATAACAGAATTATTTATTAACAATAAAGAATCACTGCTAAATAATTTATTAAATGATAAGAAGCTTTAGGTAAAGCTAGGAGGAAAGGATATGAACGATAAGGGTAACAAGGACAATAATAACAAACCTCAAGAAACACCTTATATTGGTGTGGGGATCGCAATAGGTCTTGCCTTTGGAACTGCAATCAAGAACATTGGCTTGGGTTTAGCTTTGGGGGTAGCAATTGGAGCGGGAATGAATGCAACAAAATCTAAGAAGAATAAGAAGTAAGGAGTGACAAAAACCATGATCCATATTTTTAATAGAAAAGAAGTCTCTACAG
>CAZSLV010000184.1:0-1987 GCA_964607545.1 uncultured Gudongella sp.
TTATCTTCTCTTACAAAGGTAGGAACTGAGTCTATCTCATAAACTTTTGCTAGGTTTTTTGCTTCTATAAATTCCTCCATAAATACAGGATCATCAATTGCTGCATTCATTTCCTGAATATTCAAGCCAGCTAAAAGACCAATATCATTAATAACTTCAAGCTTGCCTACATTTTTACCATCTTCAAAAACTGCCTTAAAGGCTTCTTTGGCAAAGGGATAAAATTTTCCAACACTTTGGGCATACATTGAAGCTAAGTGAAGCTTTCTAGTGTTAAACTTCTTACTTTTATGGTTATAATTTAAACCATATTCACTTCCAAGCATTTCTATTCTTTCAAAAGCAAGGTCCAACTGGTCTTTTGGAATAAAGGCAGAGATATCTGAGCCTTCTTCGCTTACTCCTGGGTCTAATTCATAAGGGTACCAGTGAAAATCAACATCATCTCTTTCATTGTTTAACTTATCAGCTATGGTAAAACCAATATAACAAAATGGACAAACAAAGTCCGAAAATACTTTAAAATTATACATTTTTAAAACCTCCTTTGATTTTAACTTTATACCCTAAAATCAAAGCAAATCACAAAAGAAAAGATTGAAAAAGAAAGTTACAATGTAGGGTCTGTCATTCCTTAACCAGACCCTACATTGTAACTTTCAAAGACTTACGGTAAATGTTATAATTAAATGGATAACAGGGATAGGGGGATAAAATGAAAAAAATATTATTAAGAATATTGATGCTAGTATCAGTGCTTTCAATGGTGCTTGGTATTGTATACTATATGTCACAAGACCACATAAAAAATTCGGTATCTTCACTAATATTAAGAGATTATCCAAATTACGAGGATTATATCGATAATCCAGAAAAATATGTTAATGATGAAATGCCACTTGAAGAAGTACTTGCAATAGGAAATATTGTTTATCACAATTACAACAAGCAAGACTTTATAGAAGATGTCTATATAAATCAGGATGTACTTAAGGATTTAACAGAAGAGGAAACTATAAACTTAAAAGGACAAGTTAAGGACTTATCCCTAGATAGGTATGATTATTATTTTACTTGGGGATTTTTTGAATATGCAAAAAGTCATTACGGAGCATATATAGTCGTTATTATGTATGAGTTAATTAGAAATGCAATGATAAGTAGAGATGTTGCAAGGAGAAGTAAAAAGGGGGGCTTATAATATGCACAAAAAACTCTTGATTTTGCTACTTATAATAACTACTATCCTAACAGCTTGCATTCCTAAACAAGACAATGCCTTTAAGGATCTTGATAGTGAAAAGGAAAGTGAAGAAGGTACTTTGGATGAAGTTAGTCAAAAGTTAGAAGAAAAAGACCAACTACAAGTTCTAAAGGACTACTATGAAGCCATAGAAAAAGATATCTCAGAAGAAGAACTTATAAGTTCCACAAGGAATAATATTCTAAAACTAGATGATAATAAAGTAGATGAAATGTTAATACAACTTGAGAGCTTTTTATATTCTAAGGGATATGACCCTTTAAAAGTTACAGAAAAACTAAACCCCTTTGTAGAAAGTACATCTGATGAGTATAAATCTTACTTTAAGATTTGGAAAACTGAAACTGAGAAAGAAACAACTGATGGGGAAGGTTTAAATATATCAGCAGAAGAAATAATAGATAGGGCCCTAGAAATTGAAAGACACTCTCTTAAATTCTCAGGTAATATTTTTAAAGAAAAACTAGATGATTTATTTAAGGCTTACATTAGCTTAAGTTTAAAAGGATTAGGAAATCCCTATATTTTTGCAAAAGAGGGGGAGACTACCCTAAGTCCAGATTTCTTAGAAATGTATAAGGAAAAAATTGACAAAAACCCAGAAACTAGGACTGCCCAAGTATTAAATATGTATATTGAGGAACTAGAAAAAGATTCTTATAATTTAAATGGGGATAATGTAAATTATTTTTACGAGAATATAGATAATATAATCGAGTCTAC
>CAZSLV010000185.1:0-1932 GCA_964607545.1 uncultured Gudongella sp.
ATAATGATAATAGATATAGCGAGGATCGATATAGTATTTTGGAGATGATGGTATGGCAAGAGAACAACTAAAAACTTTAACTGAACCAATGTATTATATTCTTTTAATGTTATCAGAGCCTCAGCATGGATATGGAATTATGCAAGAAGTAGAAAAACTTACAGGAGGTAGGGTAAAGATAGGGGCAGGTACTTTATATAATCTCTTATCTAGATTTGAGGAGGAAAATATCATAATCCAGCTATCGGAGGAAGACAGAAGAAAAACATATACTTTGACAGATAAAGGATTAAGTATTTTAAAAGATGAATATACACGATTAAAGCAATTGGTTTCTGATGGTAGTGGTCTATTAGAAGGAGGGAGTAAATAAAATGAAAAATAAATCCAAATGGGTTTTTTGGGGATTCTTTTCTCTAGACTACCAAACTATGAAAACATATTTGGAGGAAATGGCTGAGAAAGGATGGATGTTGGAAAAAATAGGACTACAACAATATTTAGCAAAGTTCAAAGCCATAGAACCGCAAAAACTTAAGTTTTATGTAGATGTATTTAAAGAAGGCGGACCACTTACTCCAGAAAATACTGATGAATCAGAGGCTTATAGGAGATTGTGTGAAGAATCAGGATGGACATTTATAACATCATATGACTATTTACAATTTTTTTATGCACAGGAGAATAGCGAGCCAATACCCATTCAAACAGATGATGTTTTGGAACAAGAAATAGTAGAACACACACTACTTAGAAATGAGTTGCGAGATTATTTTATATTTCTATTAATTGTGGGATTTGTTTTGTTTAATAGCTTGCCGCTAGAGTACCACATACTTTTATCTTATACAGGCCTTGCTAGCATTTTCTTACTCCCCCTAGCCTTTATATTTGCTAGTCTTACTGCTATCTACAGTGTAATAAGGATATTAAAAGCAAGAAGCAATATAAAAAAAGGATTACCAATAGAAAAACCTACTATGAAAAATGCACGAAGGCGCATAATGTTTTTCTATGGTTCCCAATGGATAATCCTACTTATATTACTAATGTTTATTCTAGTTGATGCTTTTTTTAGACCTCAAATATTGGTAAGTTTGTTAGCTCCAGGCATTGGGATTATAGTAGGACTAAGCATTAGGTATTATATAAAGAAAAAGGCAAGAAAAAAAGAAGATAGTGTCCGTGTTATATTAATTTCAGGACTTGGAGTAATTATTCTAATTAATACACTTTTTCCATTTATCTTTAACAAAGTAGACGATTCTTACAAGGTAACATCAGTACCTAAAGGCTATCCAATAATGACAATTGAAGAAGTAACAAAAGAACCAAACAAAATAAGTTTATTAACTAGAGAATTTAAACCAGGGACAAGTCCTATTACACCAAAGTATTATTCTTATTTGGAATATAGTAATAATCAAAGTTTAAATATAAGTTACTATCAGACTATAAAACCAAAATATGCTGAAATTATATTTAATGGAATAATAGATAGGTTAGAAAAAGGATTTAAATGGCAAGGGATGACAATATTTGATAGGACAATTATAAAAGATGAAGAAATGAAGGATTTGTGGGATGTTGATAAATTGGTCTTGACCCAGGAGCGTGATGTAATAATAATACAAAAAGAAAATATAGTTCTTGAACTTTCTGGTGATATAGATTTTAACGATAAAGAAACAAGAAACTTGATAATCAGTAGGTTTTTTTAAAAAACTCCAGTCAATTATTGTTAAACTTTTAAAGTAAAAGAAACTATGGACTAGATAAGCTAGCCCATAGTTTTTAAATTATCCTATTGTGGAATAGGTAATCGAGTCCCAGAAGGTGTAAAGTAGTGAATAAATCCACTAGAAGTATAATGTGTGACAATTAAACCATCTGCAAAACCTAGTAATACAATTGGTTCTTCCTCTATTGTAA
>CAZSLV010000186.1:0-1864 GCA_964607545.1 uncultured Gudongella sp.
AATAATGAAGGGACTTCTCTAGAAAAAATCCCTTTTAATAAAACTAAAAAATATGTAGACAAAGTCAATAAAAGCTATACCCTATATAAAAAAATATATAGAAAAGAGTATTTTTTAACAGAAAACAATATTTTAGATAAGACTATTTTTAAGCTAAGGGAAAGAGCTACAAAATATATAAGGAAGTTAAGGTAAAGAAAATGAAAATTAAAAGACTTTTTTATGTTCTACTTATAGGACTTTTTACTATTATAAATGCAGGGTGTGAAAGCGGCTATAGCCTCCTAAGTGAAAAGGAAAAAGAAAAAAGCCTTGATTATATAATATATGAAAATGCTGAGCTAAGTCTGCCTCTAACTAGCTTTAATTCACTAAATCCTTTATATATGGATAACAGCACTTACTTTTATTTTAGTAAGCTAATCTATGAAGGATTATTTGAATATGATGAAAACTTAGAACCAATGCCCCACCTTGTATCAACTTATACAATATTAGACTCAGGAAAGTCCATAGACCTTACCCTAAAAGAGGGTATCTTGTTTCACAATGGTAAGACCCTGACATCTAAGGATGTAGCCTTTACAATAGACATGATGAAAAGGGCAGGGGGGGACACTTATTTTCAAAAGCTAAACCAAGCAGGCCTTTTGCCGGCAAACCAAATATTATCTACAAAGGTTATTTCCGACTCTAGGTTAGTTATTACCTTTAAAGATTCCCTAGCCTATATATTAGATATCTTAACATTCCCAATAATACCAGAATCAAAAAGAGATGTGGCCTTAGAAGTTGATGATTTTATTCCAATAGGAAGTGGTCCCTATAAGTATGTAGAACATAATAAGTTTAAAGAAATATACCTAAGGGCAAATGAAGACTACAGGGAAGGGGAAGCAGAAATATCCCATATTGTAGGAAAAATATTTCAAGATGAAGAGTCAATTCTTACAGCCTTTGAAACTGGCAAATTGAACATAGCTAAGGCAAGTGGTATTGACTGGGATAAATACGAGTCTAATAAGAGGATATCCATATATGAGTTTGTATCAAATGAGTATATAGGTATAGGATTTAACCATAGCAAGGAAATATTTAAAGACCCTAAGTCACTAGATTTAAAAAGAGCAATACTTTATTGCCTAGATAGGCAGGCAATTATTGAAAAAGTGTATTTAAAACATGCAACACAAGTTGATACCCCAATAAACCCAACATCATATTTATTTTCTGAAGAAAGTTTAACATATGGTTACAATAAAGATATGGCTATTGGTATCCTAGATAGGGCAGGTTATCTTGATAATAATAAAAATGGCTTAAGAGAAGATAGCTTAGGTAATGATTTAATACTAAGCCTACTTGTAACTGTAAATAATAATTTAGAGTTAAAGGCACTTGATATGATAAAATCTTATTTAAAAGAAGTTGGTATAGGCTTAGAAGTTAGTTTTTATAACCCCTTAGAAGAAAATGTCCCTCTTGAAAAAGAACCCTTACTAGGGAGTGACTTTGACTTATTATTACTTGGTTGGAAGCAATCTATCATACCAAGGTATAATTACCTTTTAGACAGCAAGATGACTACAAAAAGCAACTACTCTTTTTATATGGATGAAAGAATGGATCAAGCTTTAATAGACTTTGATAGGGCTTATGATTTAGATATTAAAAAAGAAGCATCAAAGAAGCTTCAAAAGCTTATAGTGGAGGGTTTGCCTTATGCAAGTTTGTACTTTAGAAATGGGGCCCTTTTAGTAGATAATTTTATTGAAGGACCCTTAAATCCAAATTATTATAATATATATAATGGTCTTGAAGAATGTTATATTAAGATGTCGATTAAATAATTTCATTGAATACA
>CAZSLV010000187.1:0-1712 GCA_964607545.1 uncultured Gudongella sp.
GTTCTATATAAGAATGGGAAAGAACTTGCTAAACCATACACTATAATAGAAAAAGATGGCGTTAAAATTGGTGTAATAGGACTAACTAATCCAAATAGCCCAAGATGGGATGGAGAAAAAGTAGATTCTTTGGAATTTAAGTCAATTCCAGAAGTAGGTAAGAAGTATGCTAAAATATTAAAAGAAGATGAAAAAGTAGATGTTTTAGTAGTTACTGCCCATGTAGGAATGATTCCAGAATTTGATGAGGAAACAGGCTCAGATGGTGCAGCAAAATTATTGGAAGAAGTTCCATATATAGATGTTCTATTGCTTGGACACTACCACACTAAGTCTGCAGAAACTATTAATAATACACTTGTAGGGGCACCTAGAAATAATGGTAGGGATGTTACCCAATTTGAATTAAAACTTGTTAAAGAAAATGGAAAGTTCGTAATAAAAAATAAGGAAGTAAAAACTGTTGATATGGAAAATGTAAACCCAGACCCAGCAATAAGAGCTTTGATACAAGAAGAACACCAAGCTACCATAGATTTTATAAATGGTGAAGGTAGCCAAGGAGAGGAAGGTTCTGGCGGAGGAGTATTTGGGGTAGCTACAGTTGATTTTCAACCGCCTAATAGGATTAAGGGTATCCCAGAAGGCAAACTACAAGATACACCTGTTATAGATTTAATTGCTAAGGTTCAATTAGATATTTCGGGTGCAGATGTTACAGCAGTTGCCTTATTCCAAGATGATTCTGATTTAAAAGCTGGAAATATAAATTATGGCAACCTTTTTAATATCTATAAGTTTGATAACACTTTATATACCTTAGACGTAACTGGTAAGGAACTAAAAGATTATATGGAATGGTCAGCTCTACATTATAATACATGGAAACCTGGCGATATCTCCATTTCTTTTGATGAAAATGTACCAGGCTACCTTTACGATATGTTTGAAGGGGTAGATTACAAAATAGATTTATCAAAACCAGCTGGAAACAGGATTAAAGATGTTTATTTTAAGGGAGAGCCATTAAAAGACGATCAAGTATTAACATTAGCAGTTAATAATTACAGATACTCAAGTGGATTAAAAGCAAATAAGCTTGTAGAAGCAAGTAAAAAATGGGAGTCCCCAAAAGCAATTAGGGATTATTTAGCAGAATATATTCAAAAAGAAGGACAAATCACTCCTAGTATTTCAAACAACTGGGAAATAGTTGGAGTAGATTTGAATCATCCATTAAAAAATGAGATTATTGCCTTAGTAGAAGATGGGAAACTTGCAATTCCATATAACAAATCTTTAAATATTCAAGAATTGCAGGAATTAGGGATTATAAAGGATGGTAAAGTTATTCCACCAGTTGGTGAAGTAGACCAAGAATTGGAACATTCAGAAGGCCCAGTTAGTCCAAAACCTACTGACCCAATTAAACCAATTGAAGGTGATAAGGATTCAAAAACTTTAGTATATACAGTTAAACCGGGTGATTATTTAATTAAGATAGCTAGAATGTATGGCGTGAATTATAAAGATATTGCTAAAGATAACAATATCAAAAATCCGAACTTAATATTTCCTAACCAAAAGCTATTAATCACACCATAAGTTAAAATAAGCATGGGTCCCACTCTATAAAGTGGGACCCATGATTTATTTTGTAGACTCGATTATATTATCTATATTCTCGTAAAAATAATTTACATTATCCCCAT
>CAZSLV010000188.1:0-1703 GCA_964607545.1 uncultured Gudongella sp.
TTTAGAAAATTGATATGCAGTGTTACAAAAATGACATTTAACTTCGCTCTTGCCATCTTCTATAATGATTTCAGAAATTTCTTTTTCTCCCAGGGATATTAGGGCTTTTTCTACCTTTTCCCTACTACAGTCACAAAAGTATTCTAGGTCTAGCTTATCTGTCACTTGCATATTAAAATCTGATAAGATTTCCTTCATAATTTCTTCTGGTGTATACCCCTCATTTATTAGGGTTGAAAGCGGTTTTGCCTTAGCTAAAGACTCCTCAATTTTTAATATATCTTCATCTAAGATATCTGGAAGGGTTTGTATAAGAAAGCCTCCTGCTGCCTTTACTGAAAGGTCTTTTTCTACTAGGACTCCTAGGCCTACTGCTGTAGGAATTTGTTCTGATTGGAGGTAAAAGTTTGCAATATCATCTCCAATCTCTCCTGTTATCAAGCTAGTTTGTCCAATATATGGCTCCTTTAAACCCAAATCCATTATGGCTGTTAGGGTACCATTTTTACCAACCAAGTTCCCCACATCTAACTTTCCCTCTTTAGTTGAGGGTAGGTCTGCACTTGGGTTATTTACTATCCCCTTTACTCTACCAGTCTTATTTGCTACAACCATTATACTTCCTATAGGCCCATCACCAGAAATTTTTAAAGTTAATAGGTCGCTGTCATTTTTAAATGCAGAACCCATAATAGCACCTATAGTTAAAGCCCTACCAAATGCTGCAGTAGCAGTTGCTGATGTATTGTGGATCTTTCTAGCTTCTTCTACTGTATTTGTAGTCCTAGCAAAAAATACCCTTAATTTTGATTCCTTGTCCATTCCCTTTATTAAATAATCCTTCATTTATATCCTCCTTATTTTTTTGCAACAAAATTTACTCTCTCACTTGTATCAGTGGGAGCTTTAAATGCAAAAGCTTCTAAGACTTCTACACTTGTAAAGCCTGCTTCATTTAGTGCGATAACAACTTCCTCTTTGGTATAGGCTCTTTGCTTATGAATTTCATCAAACCGCCTATATAAGCCCCCCTCTTCTTTTGTAAAAAAGGTTAAGTAATACTCACCAATTTTGGTTAAGGGGTCGTATTTGTTATCCCACGTATAAAAAACCTCATCCCTATCTTCTATAAAGACGTTATCTCCTAAGATAGAACTAATCTTATGAAAAGAGTTTATATCAAATATAAAAACTCCATTTGGGTTTAAATGTTTATATACATTTTTAAAGGTCTTAGCTAGGTCTTTTTCATCTAAGATATAGTTAATACTATCACAAATCGACAGGGCAATATCATAGGTGGATGATAGGTTAAAGTTTGTCATATCCATATTAAAAAGCCTTAAAGTCTTATACCTTGATAGCTTTTGCTGGGCTCTTACTAGCATGTCATTAGATAAGTCAAAGGCATCTACCCGCATATGCCTTTTTAATAGTTCTTCTGTTAAGTTTCCTGTCCCACAAGCAAGTTCTAATACTTTATTTGATTTTACCTTGTTTTTTTCTAGTATTTCAAGGATGTAGTTTGCCCAAAGAGAATAGTCAAAGTCATCCATTAGCCCATCGTATATATTTGCAAATTGCATGTAATTATCCATTTTAATACCTCTTTATCTTTTTTTATAACAAGTAGAAAAATTCTACTTTTATATTAAACTACTAAAAAAATAAACCCAATTAGAATATATGAAAATCCCTCCAAT
>CAZSLV010000189.1:0-1686 GCA_964607545.1 uncultured Gudongella sp.
ATAAAAAAGGCTATATTGAAAAATATAAAAACTGCTATCATGGTGTAAATGTATAAATTCATAAGATCCTCCTATTCCGATATCAAGGCCACCGCAACAGTTCCAATTCCAGCACTCATGGCAACTATACTGGATATGTCCATGATGTATTCTGGTTCCTTACCGGTTATTTTTTTGATATTATCAACAAATTCCTTAGCCCTTTCTAGGCCATTAGCATGGACTATGGCGTATCTAGAAACTCCCTTTTCATTTTCTACCTCTTGGACTAGGGAATATATTTTCTTAGTATTTGACCAAACTGAAAAGGACTTTCCTATAATGGATCCATCTCCATTTTTATCAATGGAAACAACGGGTTTAAAGTTAAGGGCACCTGCAACTAGGCCTGTTGCCTTTCCTATCCTGCCTGACTTAATCATATATTTTAAATCTAGCACACTTACATATATTTCACTCTTGTCAATTAGACCCCTTACCCTTTGTATTACATCTTTATAAGAGTCTCCCCTTGCTATTGCCTCTGCTGCCTCAAGGACTATAAGCCCCTCAGCTCCTGAATTCCTCTTTGAATCTATTAGGGTAATCCTATCTTCACCCAAACCAAGCTTTTCTATGGCAGTTTTAAAGGTAGAATAGGTACCACTCATTTGACTTGATACAGTTATGGCTATAATCTTATCATAGTGGCTTGCAACTTCGCTTATATAATTTTCCACAAACCTACTTGTAGGTTGGGAGGATGTTGGGTATACTTCTATTTCATCCATCATCTTATAAAAAGTGCTTGAAGTTATAGTTCTCTTGTCTAAATAATTACTATCTTCTATTATTAAGTTTAGGGGAACAAGGTGGACTTGGTACTTGTCCATTAATTCCTTTGGTAGGTCAGCTATTGAATCAGTAATTAAAGCAATGTCATACTTTTTTTCATGGGCTGCTTGGTATTGTCTTAGCATATCATCGGCTTTTTGTTCTATTATCTTCCCATGCTTTCTAAGGCTTACAAAAATTTCTTCTGGTACCTTGGTATGAATATGAACCCTTAACTTATCTTTGTTGCCAGCTATAACCATAGAATCTCCATACTTAGAAAGTTCATTTTTGATGGATTCTGTGTCAAGGTCCTTACCCTTAATTAAGGCTTCTGTACAGTACCTATTTGTAAGGTCTATATTTTTTAACATATGAACTTCTTCATCATATTCAACTTTTATTTCTTTATTATTAAAAATTGCAATTTCTCTCGTTTTTACAAACTTTAAGAAACCCTCTAGGAAGTGGACAAAGCCTTTAGCCCCTGAATCAACAACTTGGGCATCCCTAAGGACTTTTAATTTTAAAGGAGTATCTTTTAAGGATTGCATTGCAACCTCTAGGGATAGGGTCATGGTTTCAACAAAGTCTGTGGACTTTTTTCCATGTTCGGCTAGGGCACTGGCCCAATCTTTCATTACTGTTATCATGGTACCTTCAACAGGGTTTGCTATAGAACTATAGGCATAGTCAACAGCCCTGCCAGCCGAGGCTGAAAAGGCATTTAAATCAATATTATCATTGTCTTTTAACTCCATATACATGCCATTTATATATTGGGCAAATATAATACCTGAGTTTCCCCTTGCACCATCTATAGCTGCATCGGCTATGGACTTCATTGTGTGTTTTACCGATTGGTTTATTGTA
>CAZSLV010000190.1:0-1601 GCA_964607545.1 uncultured Gudongella sp.
AGATAGGTCATCAATTCCTTTTGAAAGCTGAACATAACCTTCTCGTAGAGGTTTTAAAGCATTGTTTAAATAGTCGGGTAGCAAAATATTAAGCAGCTTTAAGGATCCAATGTTTTCTTCTGGGATTCCACCCAAAAGATGTGCATCTACATCATGGGGGATTTCATTATTTTTACTTGTAACATATCTTGGAATATTCATATTATAATCATTTTCTAAAATATCCCGTCTATACACTAGGGCACTGTATCCTACTTCTTCACTTCTTTCCAGGTAAGAGTCTACAATTTTAGCAATATTTTTTTCTTGTAATACATTTTGTTTGCCGACCTTTATAAAATCATTTGACCCATCAATAACAAGGACAGGCTCATCTAGTTTTCTGTTTTTCTTTAAGATAAGAACAACTACAGGTATGCCAGTATTGGTAAACAAATTGCTTGGTAGCCCTATAATTGTATCTATATAATTTTTATCTATCAATCTTTTGCGGATTTGACCCTCTGCTCCTCCACGGAATAATATACCATGGGGTAGGACAATTGCCATTGTTCCACTTTGTCTAAGATGAAATAAGCCATGTAGAAGAAAAGCAAAGTCCCCTTTTGAATCTGGTGGCAGTACTCCTGCTATTTCAAAACGTGGATCACTTATTTTTAAATCTGAACGGTTCCAGTTTTTTACAGAATATGGGGGATTCATAACTACAGCGTCAAACTGTACTCCCTCATTAGGTTTTTCTGGTTCTTCAGGCCAGTCATAGGAAAGGGTATCAGCATTTCTTATGGTCATTTTTTCTGGTCTAACTCCATGAAGTAATAAGTTCATACGAGTTAAATTATAGGTGGCTGTATTTTTTTCTTGCCCATAATAGTTAAGGTTTTTTTGCTGATCATAATCTAGGTGTTTTGCTACCGTTAATAGGAGAGACCCTGACCCTACTGTTGGGTCATATATTGATTTAATGGTAGATGATTTTGCAACGATTTGTGCCATAACTTCCGAAACTTGCTGGGGTGTATAAAATTCTCCAGCTTTTTTACCCGATTCCATTGCAAATTGTCCGATTAAGTATTCATATGCATCCCCTAAAACATCTCCTTTTTGAAGGGCAACCATATTTAAATCAGTAAATAGCATAATCAAGGCTTGTATATTTTTACTTCTTTCATTTAAATTGCTCCCTAGGGCCGTGTCAGTTAAATCTATTGTAGAGGATGAAAACAAGCCTTTAAAATCATTGTTACCTGATTTAGTGGCTACAGTTCTTTCGAAATTATGTAAGCTATCTGTTACCTTTTGCACTTCAAAGTTTCCTGAGTTTATATCCATTATCCAGGTTTGATATAAATATTCTGGTAGAACATAGTAGCCCAGTACATTTTGTAGCGTCTTATCTAGAATTTCTCCGTGCTCTTCTCTTGCATCCCTATATTCTTTTACTAGGTCTTCTTCTCTTACTTTACCTAGGCCTGCGGAAATTTTAAATGCATCCAAGGTCTTATCACTTAAAAACTTATAAAACATCAAGCCTAGCATGTAGTCCTTATACCTGCTTGCATCCATTGACCCTCTTAACTCATTAGCACCATCCCACAAGC
>CAZSLV010000191.1:0-1570 GCA_964607545.1 uncultured Gudongella sp.
CCTTTTACTTCTTCTATTAAATTTAATACTTTTTCACTTGCCATTTTATAATTCCCTCCAAATTTTGTTTTATTTTTTTAAGCTGCTTCCTTTTCTGCTATGGCATTTAATACTATAGCTAAACTTCTAATTGTACCTTGAAGTACATTTGTAAATCCTTGTATTGGAGCATTTAATCCTCCAAGTACTTGAGCTATAAGAACTTCTCTTGATGGAAGTTCTGCTAGGGACTTAACTTCTTCAATTCCAATTATCTTTCCATCAACAATACCCGCTTTAATTTCTAACTTATCGTTCTTTTTAGCAAATTCTGCGGTTACTTTTGCTGCGGAAACTGGATCATCCATCCCAAATGCAATAGCTGATGGTCCTTTAAGGTATTCATTAAAGTCTTCGTAACCAAGGTCTTTAAATGCAAATTGCATCATGGTATTTTTATATACCTTATACTCAACTCCAGCTTCCCTGTATTGCTTTCTTAGTTCTGTAAGTTGTTCTACATTAAGTCCTCTGTAATCAACTAAAACCATTGCTTGAGATGAATTTATTCTTTCCTTAATTTCATCTATAACTCCCGTTTTAGCTAGAAGGGTTTGTTCCTTCATGTGCTCTTCACCTCCTGTGTTTTAGTAAAGTAAATGTAATTTTATATTAAATAAAAGTAAAGGCCTCTTACGCAGACACGTAGAGACCCTAAAATTCTTAGTTGTTTCTAACCTCGGTAGGATATTAAGCCATATGACTCCTACTGTCTGCAGTTCTTTATTTATTTAATTAACAAACTGATTATATCAGGCTATTATGCCTTTGTCAACTTATCAGTTACCTTAGCTGGATTTATTTTTATTCCAGGCCCCATGGTACTAGATAAGGTTACAGTTCTCATATACTTACCCTTAGCAGCAGCTGGTCTAGCCTTTAAAAGAGCATCTGTAAGTGCAGCAAAGTTATCGCTAAGTTTTTCTGTACCAAAAGAAGCCTTTCCTATTGGAACATTTACAATACTTGCCTTGTCTACCCTATACTCTACCTTACCAGCTTTTATGTCATTAACAGCTTTTTCAATATCAAATGTAACAGTTCCAGATTTTGGGTTTGGCATAAGGCCTTTAGGTCCTAAAACCCTACCTATTTTACCAACAACTCCCATCATATCAGGTGTTGCAACTACAACATCAAAATCCATCCATCCTTCAGTTTGGATTCTAGTAACCATTTCTTCTCCACCTACAAAATCTGCCCCTGCATCTTCTGCTTCTTTAATCTTATCTCCCTTAGCTATTACTAAAACTGTCCTTGTTTTACCTGTACCATGTGGTAAAACTACTGCTCCCCTAACTTGTTGGTCTGCATGTCTTGGGTCTACTCCAAGTCTTACAGAAAGCTCTATAGTTTCATCAAACTTAGCCTTTGCTGTTTGTTGAACTAGTTCTATAGCATCTAGGGTGTCATATAGCTTTGATCTATCTATAAGTTTCATACTATCTTGATAATTTTTACCTCTTTTTGGCATACTAATAAACCTCCTTGTGGTATTAACGGAATATCCTCCCACTAATAATTATTTTTC
>CAZSLV010000192.1:0-1553 GCA_964607545.1 uncultured Gudongella sp.
CTGTAGAGACTTCTTTTCTATTAAAAATATGGATCATGGTTTTTGTCACTCCTTATTTTAGTCTACAGTAACTTTATTACAGATTTTACAATACTAACTTAATCTTCATGATGTCAAAAAATACCTAACAAAAACAATTCCTAAAACCAAGACAATTCCGACAAAAACATAGACCATACCCAACTCAGCACTCCCCACACTTGGAGTCGACCCCTCATCTGGTTCAGGTGCTTGGTTCCATAATTCCTTAAAATCTATTTCAGTGCCATTATCATCGTAGTAGTGGACAAATTGAACTCCAACATAATTCTCTGGATTTTCTAGCTTTATCACACGTAAAAAGGGAGTATCTTCTCCTTGACCCACGAAAATGGGCTCTTTGGAAGTATCATCCGAAGGATAAACAGCATATGTTGCTACTTTAGGCAAATCATTTATTCCATATAATATCAGATGGCTTTTCTCTTTATTAAAAGTATACTCATATAGTGGCCAGTCACTAAGATTCGCATTAATAAAACGATATTTCCCAAATATCCCCGCTTCTAAGTTAGCTATCCCATAATGTCCAAGGTATCCCTCACGCTCGAAAAAAATGACAAGATACTTACCTATTTTTTCGCTATGTAAAATATTTGCATCTACATTCTCAGTAAAAAAATACTCGTCAATATCCATTTCTAGCGAGTTTTCATTGGTCACATCAACAGTAAATTCCATATTATAAAGTCCAAACATAAACAATAAAGCAATGATAGCTGATAAGATTGCACCAATTCTTTTCTTTTTATTTATATCTTTTAGAGATTTTGGCCAAGTAACAGATTTTATTTCTTCCTTCATTTCTTTCACCTCAGTATATATAAGTTTATTTGTTATTGTTTCCTATTAGATTAAAAGTGCATCAAAAGTTCATTGATGAAATTTTTTTAATTCCTTAAGTTGCCATTCTCTTTCTTTTGTTATGGCTTCAAAATCAATAGGTCTAATCAAATTTATTGTTTTTATAGCATAATCCGATGCCACCATTGCATGTTCTTTCATATGCCCGCTTCCAACTGCTTGGCCCACTACTCTTAAGGCTGTTTTCTTGATGTCCGAATCACTTTCACGAGCAAGCTTGTGAATTTTAAACCCTGCTTGTCTAACATCATGCACTCTTGCTTGACCTATTTGCCATAATTCATCTACTTTAAATCCATTCTCTATTTCTGCTATAGAATGATAATCTATATCTACAATCTCTAAAATATGTTTTGCCATTAGTAATGACCATTTTGCTAAATCTACTTGATTTGTTTTTTCATATAGTTCATCAATTTTCATTCTTAATTCAATATTATCTTCTATCTTTATTTTTACCTTGCTTGACATACAAATCTCCTAAAAATATATTGCTTACTTTCCATTCTTCTTAGATTTTGTTGCATTCATTCCCGCTCCAATTGCCACTCCCAGAGCTATTCCAAAACCGACATTCTTAATTGCTACACCAAAAGCAAGACCTATTGCGATCCCCACACCAATATAAGGTGTTTCTTGAGGTTTGTTAT
>CAZSLV010000193.1:0-1544 GCA_964607545.1 uncultured Gudongella sp.
ATAAATATAAATAGAGATTATATAATCAAGGGTTCTTTAGAATTTATAGAAATTGAAGCCTTTCCAAAGACTCCCTTTAGTCCAGGAATTATGGGGCCCTTTTCCTTTGTTCCCTTTATGGAATGCTACCATGGGGTTGTAAACATTCATCATAAAATAAAAGGGTCTTTAATTATAGATGATAAGGAAGTTGATTTTACAAAGGGCTATGGTTATATTGAAAAAGATTGGGGTAGGTCCTTTCCCAAATGGTGGGTATGGATGCAGTGTAATCACTTTAGTGAAGAAGGTAATTCCCTTATGTTTTCTATAGCAGAAATCCCATGGCTTAAAAGGCATTTTACAGGCTTTATATCCTTTCTAAAAATCAAGGATAAATTATATCGATTTGCAACTTATACTGGTGCTAAGATAAAAAAGTTAGATTACAAAGATGGAAGTATAGAAATAATAGTTGAAGATAAAGAACATAACCTGTCAATTAAGGGAAGGTATGATGAAGGTGGAGTATTAAAGGCACCTAAGAATGGTTTAATGGACCGAATGATTTCAGAGTCTATATCCTCTGATGTGGAAGTTATCCTAAGAGATAAAAGGGCTAATATAGTATTTAAAGACCAAGGTAAAAATGCAGGGCTTGAAATAGTAGGCAAGAATATGATAAGCGGACATTAAAAAACTAGGGGTTTGATTTCCCCTAGTTTAATAAATAAAAAAAGGCACTTGGATAAAGTATATGCAAAAACAATAAGATAACTACTATAAAGGCCAGTCTCTTATGCCAAGTAAAGAGGGGTCTTTTTTTCAGCTTGTAAAAGGAACCGCCCAAACTAGCTGTGATAAAAATTCCTAGAAACAAGATGCTTCCTGTGTGTAAAGAAATTCTACCAAGAGCAAGATATCCATGAATTAGGCCAATTACTAGTAAAGTAAGTCCTAGGGGTTTATGGAGCTTTCTTAAAAACTTTAAAAACTCTTTAAAAGAAGTAGACTTACTTTTTACAAACTTCTTATTTATGAAAACTAATACATATGGGCTTATGATAATTCCTAGTAAAACTACATTTAGCCAACCTAAAAATGAATACATGTTTTACCTCCAAAAAATAAATTATTCTGCCAGTCTACCTACTTGGACCACATTAGCAAGTTTTGATATACCATGGGGTGAAACTTCTTTAATCTCTCTTGTTAAGTCATTTCCTGCAGCAAAACCATTGTGCTTACCATTTTTCCAAGGGGCAGAATCTGTTACATCATAGATTATCCCATCAACAGCAACATAAGCCCTATTACCATCTTGTCCATCAAACTGAGCAAGTTCCTCTAAACTTAATACAAGTTCTTCATTTTCTACTTCTTCTAGGGGTTCACTAGTTTCTTCTATAGGGTCACTAAGTGGTGTTTCATCTACCGGACTTTGTGGAGAACATCCTCCTAGCACCAGGATAGCTGTTAAGATAATTATCGTAAAAATGGATATTTTTTTCATTTTAAACAACTCCTTTATCTATTTTTTTTATTTTACTCTAAAAATAATTATA
>CAZSLV010000194.1:0-1527 GCA_964607545.1 uncultured Gudongella sp.
ACTTGTTGTTTCTTAAGTTTTGATATTCGCAATTTATATAGTATAATAGGGTATTCATCTTTTTTATCTACAAGGATGAAATAATTCTAGATCTTAAGAGGTGATTTTTTTGGACAAAAATATTAATGAGGAAAGGGCTAAGAGATTAGGTAGTGAGCCTATAATAAGCTTACTTTTAAAGTTCTCTGTTCCTGCTATAGTAGGCATGCTTGTAAATGCCCTTTATAATATTGTTGATAGAATTTTTATAGGTCGTGGGGTTGGCGGAGTTGCCATAGGTGGATTGTACCTAGGTATGCCAATTATGCTTATTATCATGGCCTTTGGTATGTTGGTTGGAATTGGTGGAAATACCCTAGTATCAATAAAACTTGGTCAAAATAAGCAAGATGAGGCAAATCAAATAGCAAGTAACTCCCTAACCCTGCTCCTTATTATTGGAGTAGCCTTAAGTGTCTTTGGTTTGTTGTTTCTAAATCCCTTGCTTAAGTTATTTGGTGCAAGTGCGTCAAATATTGGGTATGCAACAGATTATTTAAAGATAATTTTACTTGGTGCCCCCTTTAATGTTATAGGATTTGGGATGAATAACTTTATAAGAGGGGAAGGAAACCCTAAGATAGCCATGTTTACCATGCTAATTGGGGCTTTTTCAAATATTATACTAGATTATATCTTTATATTTCCTCTTGCTATGGGGGTTAAGGGTGCGGCTCTTGCTACGATAATATCCCAGTTAATTTCAACTACTTGGGTCTTATATTATTTTTATTCTAAGAATAGCGTCCTTTCTATACAAAGGAAGTTTATGTCTTTAAAGGCCTCCCTAGTTAAAAAAATAGTTTCAAATGGCTTTGCTCCTTTTAGTATGCAAATAGCAGCTAGTATGGTTACTGCCCTCTACAATACAAATTTACAAACCTTTGGTGGAGACTTGGCTACCTCTAGTATGGGGGTTATAAATTCAGTTTCAATGATGATACTCATGCCTGTCTTTGGTATTAACCAAGGGTCTCAACCTATCATGGGTTATAATTACGGGGCCTTAAAGTACAAAAGGGTTAAGAAAACTGTAATCTATGCCTCTTTGGCAGCTACCCTTGTAACTACTATGGGGTTTTTAATTGTGCAATTTTTCCCTACTCAAATTATCACACTTTTTGTTGGAAAAGATGGTAGTAAAGAACTATTAGATATAGCAGTGCCTGGAATTAGGATTCTTTTAAGCATGTTTCCAATAATAGGCTTTCAAATTGTAAGTACTTCCTACTTTCAAGCAACAGGAAGGCCAAAATACGCCATGCTCCTTTCCATGTCTAGACAGGTCCTAATCCTTATCCCAGCCTTGTTGATTTTGCCACAAATATTTGGCCTAACAGGGGTCTGGATGAGCGGGGCCCTAGCTGACTTGTTATCATCTATTATAACTGCAGTTTTGATTATTAATTCAGTAAGGCAACTTAAGTAGGTCAATTCACAGTTTTTCTTTGGTTGCCCAAGCGGATGGACAGAGTCGTCCATCCCTAC
>CAZSLV010000195.1:0-1524 GCA_964607545.1 uncultured Gudongella sp.
AAATGCCTTTTAAGCCATGGGATTTCTGCTATAGAAAACATAAGGGAATTACCTTTAGGCCATTCTCAGAGTATTTAAAGGATTCAAAAGGAAACTTAAAATAGTCTGTTTTATATCCTAGAGAGTCTATAAGCTGTATAAAGGCATGGGACCTACCACTTTCATCAAAGGCAATCCCAGGAATAAAGGCTATAGAATTACTTTCATTCTTATCAACTAACTTATAATACCAGCCCTCAAAATAATTCTTATTTTTGTATTTCCCTTGAAATATTTCTGGATTAAATAGCTTTGAAATAAGATACATCCTACCCCTCCTTAATCTTATAGTCCTACTTTTCTATAAAATACATAGAAAGTCCCCCAAGACCTACATGGGTTCCAACAGAAACCCCCATTTGCATAATATAAATCTCTCCCTTAAAATCTGTATCACTTTGCATTTTTACCTTTAGGGCATTTGCTATATGGATATCTGATGTATACCCAATTATTATAAAATTTGTTATATCAAGGTTAACTCTTTGTAAATATTCGTTAACATAATACCTTAAAACCTTGTTCCAACCTCTCTCCTTAGCTACTATTGCCCCTTTAGAGTTTTTCATAGTCATAATGGGCTTAACCCTTAGCAACCTACCTATAAAGGCACTAGTATTAGTAAGTCTCCCACTTTTTATAAGATTGTTTAAATCATCAACACATAAAAAGTGCTTTGTCTTAATTTTATAAGTTTCGTTAAATTCTATTAACTCTTCAAAGCTTGCCCCTTCTTCTAAAAGCATAGCAGTCTTTATTATTAACCACCCGCTTCCATGGCTCATGGACAAGGAATCAACCACATGGATTCTTACCTTAGAATTAGGATTTCTTTCATAAAAGTAGCCCCTTGCTAAGACAGCTGAACTATAGGAAGCACTAGTGCCACTAGACATACAAATGCAGATAAAGTCACTTGCCCCTTCCTCTATCCCCTTATCTATTATTTTTAGAAATTCTTCAGGACTAGGCATTGAAGTTGATGGTAATTCCTCAAGGTTTGGTAGCATAGCAAAAAAATCATCTGAACTTATGTCTATCCCATCTTTATACACTTTTTCACCAATCATAATGTTAAGTGGTGCTATACCAATATTGTATCTATCAATAAATTCCTTTGTAAGATCACAGGTAGAGTCTGCCATAATTCTAATCATCAATATTCCCCCAAAGTCTTATTTGTAATAGGTCTAGTGTACCTTATATTAGGAATAATTAATATCTACGCCCTTTTACGATTAAGAAACAAAATAGTTAAAGAATATAAAAGTTCCTTAAGAAAAGGTGATTAAACATTTGTTAAAGCATAAAAAACGTGTTACATTATTTATATAAAACTATTGTATATGAGGTAGAAGGTTGAAAAGGTGATATAAATGATTGTAAATAACGAGTGGGATCAAATATTAAGAGCTGAATATAGCAAGGAATATTTTATTGAGTTGGTAAAATTTATTCGTAAGGAATATAAGAACAAGACCATCT
>CAZSLV010000196.1:0-1521 GCA_964607545.1 uncultured Gudongella sp.
AAATCAATTCTTTTTTTCATATTTCACCGCTCCTTTGATTTTCTAATTATCTAAAACTCTTATTTATTAAAATAATATTTATTATTTGCAACATAGAAAAAAATGCCATATTCATACCTATTCCTCCTATTTTTTATGTTTAATTTTATATTAATCATAACACTTGTACCCTCCAATTACCTTGTTTACCTCAAACTGTAATAATTTTGTAAACTTATAAACTAAAAGGAGGCGTAGAATTAGAAATAAAGCCTATTAATAAGATTAATATAATTTATTGGGTAGTAAGTACTATAGGTAGTTTTTTTATGATCGCGTATAATAGAAAATAAAATCTAAAAAGGGGAGTATAAAATTGAAAAAAGTTTTAAGTTTTCTTTTAATCATGTTAATGATAACAAGTTCGGCAAGCGCAAGTTCACAACCTTCAGTATGGGCTAAGGATGAAGTTGCAACTGCTATTTCCTTGGGACTTGTACCCAAAGCTTTACAGAGCAATTATAAGGCACCAATTACAAGAATAGAATTTGTGCAACTACTTGAAAGAGTGGCAAATAAGTGGTCGCCTAATAAAAAGCCAGCACCCAACCTAGGAGAAACTAAGTTTTTAGATACTAATGATGCAAATGTTTTGTATTTTGCTGCCTTAGGTATAGTAGAAGGTGATGGAAAAGGATATTTTATGCCAAATAATTTACTGCAAAGACAAGAAGCTGCAAAGATACTTTACAAAACAGCCGATAATTTTACCATGCTTACAACAGAAGATTCCATGATTACCACAATTTATAGGGGGTATTCAAGTCATGAAATGCCTCACTCTTTTAAGGACAGCTGGCTACTTCGTAGTTGGAGCAGAGAGTACGTCAACTGGACTTATCGTAAGGGCATCATGCAAGGGATAAGTGATAGTAGATTTGCACCTGAAGAATCTTATACAAGAGAACAAGCCATTCTAACAGCTTTAAGACTCTATTATTCATATGGGAGGGCTAGTCTTATAAGTAGCATGCCACCTGTCGATTATTATCCAATTTATAAGGATAAAGAAATGAAAGTAGTAACATCTTGGATTGACTCTACACTTAGAATCCATAATTTAGAGGATGTAGACTTTAGCCCTAATATGGATAAAGAAACTCCAAATGAAGATGAATCTCTTTGTAAAATTGTTGCCGAGGAGTCAGGAGGTTATGGACTTTACAGTGCGGATGATGAAAAGCTATCTTCCACCTATGAAAAACCTATTTTACAGATAGATAAAAATCATTTTCTAGGGTGGCTATCAGATAATCCAAAGACCTATGACATCTTGTATTGTGATGGAATAAATCAAGCAAGAATACTAAGAACAGAAATATTTAGATCTAATCCAGAAGTTTATACTGAAAATGGCTTATATGCAGTACAAAATACAGATTATAAAATTACTCTATTTGATTACTTTGGTGATACTATAAATGAAATTACAATAGAGGAAGAACCAATTGTATTACTAGGTTTTGCAGATGGTTTAATTGT
>CAZSLV010000197.1:0-1518 GCA_964607545.1 uncultured Gudongella sp.
CCATGGGTCCAAATGTAGCAGGAGTAATAGGTTCAGCCATAGCAGCGGGGATGCTTTTAATGTTCTTTGGATAAATAAAAATGCAACCTCTCTTTTCGAGAGGTTGCTTCTATTTCAATTATAGGGGGTAAAGCAATGATATATGATTTTGATGAAATAATAGACAGGACAAACACAAATGCTCTTAATACAGATGGTTTTAGGTCCTATATATTTAATGCAGGGCCAGAAAAGGTTTTTCCCTTTAAAGATGATGAATTTATAAGGATGTGGGTAGCAGATATGGAATTTGCTACACCCCCAGAAATTTGCCAGGCTATAAAGAATAGGGTAGATAAAAGAATTTTTGGCTATACTAAAGTTTTTGACAATGACTACTATGAATCATTTTCAAATTGGTGTGATAAATATTATAATTGGACCTTCCCAAAAGAAGAGTTAGTATTTTCCCCAGGTATCATTCCTGCCCTGTACTCTTTAGGTGAAATTTTACTAGATAAGGATGAAAAAATACTAATAAACACACCAGCCTATGGGTTTTTTAAGCATACAGCAACCTATAACAATATAGACTTAGTAGCCTCTGATTTACAAAATGACGAAAACTATTTTACAATCGATTTTGATGATTTTGAAAAAAAGGCATCCGATAAAAAGGTTAAGATGATTATATTTTGTAACCCCCATAACCCAACAGGTAGGATGTGGAATAGGGAGGAGCTTGAAAAAGTTGCCCAAATTACAGAAAAATATAACTTGTGGCTGATTTCAGATGAAATCCACTGTGACTTAATCCGCCAAGGTAAAAAACACATTCCTATGGGAAAAATCATGCCAAACTACAAGAAACTTATTACTGCAATGTCTGCAAGTAAGACCTTTAATATGGCAGGCCTTATGCTATCAAATATTATTATAAGGGATAAGGACCTTAGGGATAAGTTTTCAAGTAGGGATAAAAATATAGGCTTTATAAATCCACTTTCTTTAGAAGCCCACAAGGCTGCCTATGACAAGGGTGGAGAATGGATGAAGCAATTAAATGCTTATCTTGATGAAAGTTTTCAATTTGTAAAAGACTTCTTAGATGAAAATATTAAAGATGCAGTTTATCAAATCCCAGAGGCAACATACCTTGCTTGGATAGACTTTAATAAGTGCCTACCAGGTATTGATGACCTCCCAGGATTTTTCGCCAACCAGGCAGGGGTCTTATTAGAAGGAGGGGACAAGCTGTTTGTAGGAAATGCCCAAGGCTTTGTCCGCCTAAACCTAGCCATGCCAAGGGTAATTATTGAAGAGGGATTAAAAAGAATAGACAAGGCAATAAAAGAACACAAGAAAGATTCCTCGTTACACTCGGAATGACAATAAAGCCTGTCATCCAGAGCGAAAGCCCTTCTTGTCATCCAGAGCGAAGCGAAGGATCTTATCTTTTAGGTCAAATGAACAAATAAAGATTTCTCGTTCCACTCGGAATGACAAAAAAGCTTGTCATCCAGAGCGAAAGCCCTTCTT